>CALFOL010000233.1 GCA_937919915.1 uncultured Planctomycetaceae bacterium | reverse complement strand
TCGCCGTAAATCTGACGCTCGGCGTCGCACTGTTTGCCTTGCTGGCAGTGCAATAAGCAGTCGCTTATATGTTTTCGCACATAATAATCTTCGGATCATCCTTGCCTGAATCACTGGGTGGTCAATCATTATATGCGATTATTTGTGAGCGGGTGCTTAAGCCACTGTTCCGTATCAATAAGGTGCCCCACAATCAGCCAAAGGTCAAGACTGCGTCCTAAAACTCGAGCACTCTGTAACAAATTCGACGCCCGATTAATGCAGCAGGAACGTCTCCCCGTGGAACGAACCCGTCTGTGGCATCTATGGCACGCCCATCTGTTGACAAGAGCGAGATCGGCCGACGCCCTGGAATCGCTATCCGACTCGCTGACGCAGGTAAATCTCCTGAATCGCATCAACAGTGTCCGCTTCGGTGGCTGACTTGTCAGAACGAATCACGGCCACCTTGGGGTCTCGCAAACTCAAGGCATCCGTCACCTGATCACGAGCGATGCCCTCAAATTTCACGGTAACAACAATGGATGGTCGCAGGCCGATTCCCGGACGTGCTCCCGATGCACTTGGGCGTTCGATGCGTTCTCCCGTCATCAAACCATCCCGCATGATTTCGTGCTGAATCTCATTCTCGCGAGCCTTGTCAACACCCGCCACGTCGCCCACAACCTCAAAGGTGCCGTCCTTGTTGCGGGCAGCGATCACGAACGATCCAAACACCTGTTGCGTCTGACTGACAGAAAAGCAGGCACCAGTGACGGCAAGGTCGAGCGTGATTTCGGGTTTGCGTTTCTTCCAGTTCGGATCGCGTGTCGCCAGCAGATATGGAGCATTCTGATCTTTGGTGATCACGCCCTCATACCCCTGGGCGCGGCAGTGTTGAAACAAACGATTGACGTCGTTCTTGTCGCCCGCCAGCTGGCCTTCCGAAATCGAAACGGAAATCGGCGTAGGCATCTGCGTCACAGGTGTGACCAAAGTCGACAACATCTGACGTCGCTGCATCAACGGCTGCCCAGTCAGATCCATCCCCTTCAGATAGATTATATCAAATGCGGCATACTTCAAATTCACTGGCTGAACAGGCTCCCCCTGCAATGCCGCATACACTTCGTAAACCGAGGCGGGTCGCGAACCGCTGTGAATATCCAGCACTGTCCCAAACAACTCACCATCGATAATCGCTGTCTGGGCAGGAATCATGCGGATCGTCGCATCCAGTCCTCGAATCTGCTCCAGCCAGTCGCCGCGGTTTCGCGTGTAGGCTCCACACAGTACAGAACCACGAGCATCCGTCGACTTATGCAGCATCAGCCGAATACCGTCGTACTTGCGTTCCACCCACACCGGGTACGACTTAATGTCGTCCACCGAACCACCTGCCAGCGTCGGACGGACGGGAACCAGCGGTTGCAACTGAATCTTCCTCAGGCCGTCAACGCCCTCTTTCTGCAGCACGTCCGCCACATGAAAAATATCGGTCAGCGCCATTGCATGAGCGACCTGATCGGCTGAGGCTCGGAACTTTTTTGGCATCAGCCTGGCCAGCATGGGCCCCTGATATTCCGAACCAAACCCCGCCTTTTGCAACAACAGCTTTGCCAGAAAGTAGGCTTCCAGTCGACCGCAACGTTGAAACAACGATCGCAGCACATTGAACTTCTTCGTCTGTCCCAGCGACGGCAAAAACCGCAATGTGCGAAGGACTTCGGCAGAGGACAACGGCGGATCGCTCTTCACCTTCGCACTGTGTTCTGCGAAAAGTAATGCCACGTCGCCAAGTTGAGTTAATCGGTCAAGACAGTCACGATTCGAAATCATCCGCATCGACATCAACAGCCGCACCAGACTGTTACGACGGACAGTGCTGCGATTGCCCAGAAATGGATCACCCAGAACACATTCCAGTTGCTCGGTCAGATTCAAACCGGTGTCTTTTTCCAGAAACTCAGCCAGCATTTGTTCTTTGCCAGCACTGCCCGGCGCCGGATCGACCTGCAAACCGAAAACCTGTGCGACGCGATCAGGGCTCAGCATCGACAGCGGCAGAAACAGACCACGACACAGACTGTAAAACGGTATCGAGTCCAAAGCATCTGCCGCAATCGGTTCGCCTGATTATTGAACAACAAGAAAATAGCTTGCCACTCTGCCAATGCGTTCGGGTTTCCGAAGCACTCGGCAAAGTCAGCAGCACACAAAACCACTATGCCGGATAGATGGCATACATTTCCGGTTGTGATGCATGCACGATCAACGCCCCTGTACCAGCCTCACGATCCAGCATCACGGGATGCGGGAAGGTCGGCGTCGTGACGCTCTTGACGGCGCGGCGCACATCGATTTTGTCGCGGTATTTTCCGCCCCACAGCTCAGCGATTTCCTTTGAACCAAGCGACATCTCTTCAATCAGAAAGACCACATCGGCCGTGTGCTGCAGCGCTTCGCCACCAACAGGTGATCCAGTGTCCCGAATCGGCCCAATGCACAAACACGTGATGCCCTGTTCGTGATTGTAAGTCTTGAGCGCTGAGAGATTATCTGCCGTGCGATCGCGGCTGGGATCCAGCATGTTCAGCGAATCAATCACAACGAACGAGATCTCTTCCTGTTCGACCAGGTACCGATACTTGGCGACGAAGTCATCCCACGAGTTGCCTTTGTGATACTGGCTTTCCAGCACGTAAATGTTCTCCAGCACCTGCTTGCGAAACTGCTTTTCGTCCAGACCAGTGGCGGCCATACCGATTTTTACCAGGCGAGAACACAGGTCGTCACGGCCATTGCCTTCCGGATCGTGAAAGCCTTCTTCGGCCACAACGAACGCGACACGTTCGCCCGACATCGCGACACGACACATGCCAGCCAGAGCGCGCGAGTCTTTCCTTTGCCGGGAGGACCAGCGAA
This sequence comes from uncultured Planctomycetaceae bacterium, assembly GCA_937919915.1. Classification (GTDB taxonomy): domain Bacteria; phylum Planctomycetota; class Planctomycetia; order Planctomycetales; family Planctomycetaceae; genus Fuerstiella. The sequence continues at coordinate 16,214 of CALFOL010000233.1, read as the reverse complement.
AGCGATCGTGCATGCCTTAGGAATTCCTCCAAGAGCTTTAGTGCCGTCTTCCGACAGGCACAACAGATCCAGAGCGCACCCGAGTGGTACGGCTTCCTGCTCTTTGACGAGATTTTCGAGCTGCGCGGGGCGAATGAAATCTTCGTTCAAGTAGGTGAGAAACCAGATTATGGACGGCGGCGGCCCCAGGAACAAGCGAGTCGATCACCCTGGGGATTTTCCCTCCACCGCCCGAATCCGCGTCGTCATCAGACACTATGCGAGTGTTGAATAGTGATCCATTTACACTCAAACAGACCATTGGTCGCGACTTCCGTCCCTTCGCGTTCGTAGCGACGGTCGCGGAGATTCCATGCGTGCGTCTCCGTTGGCATCGGGTTAGACGGCTCGTTTGAATGCACCGATGATTCGTAAACTCGACAGGTTTATGACAACCCGTTGAGTGTCGAGCGGCCGCTGGAGAATTCGTCGACTTCCAGTCCGAGGTGCTGCAGAAAACTGACCAGCAAATTACACAGCGGCGGCGGTTTCGCCGGATCGAACGCCAGATGCTGGCCGTGCCGAAAGTGACCGCCCGCAGCAATGATTGGCAAATTCGTATTGTTATGACTCGAAGCATTGCCAAGGCTCGATCCCATCAGAATGGCCGTCTGATCCAGCAGTGTGTGTTCGCCTTCTTTGACGTCCTCCAGCTTTTGCATCAGCTGAGCAAACAACCGCATCTCTTCCTTTTCGATGATCGCCAGCATGTCAATCTTGCCGGGATCTTTGCCATGGTGGCTAAGATTGTGCCAGCCATCATCCACGCCGTCCAATGCCACAACTTCCGCACCACCCGCGCCGTGAAGCGTGATCAGGCGTGTTGAATCTGTCTGAATGGCCAGAAAGATCATATCGTACATCAGTTCCATGATCCCGGTGAAGTCCGCTCGATCCGTAATATCAGTCGGTGGTTTCCGATCGACCACAGGCTTGGGCCTCTTCGCCCATTCGGCCGCCTGAACCAGGCGTTGCTCGAGCTCGCGAACACTGGTGAAGTACTGATCCAGCGTTTGATTGTCTGTGCGACCAACACTGCGTGCCACCTGCCTCGTCTGTTCGCGAACAAGATCCATCACACTTTGGCCATCTTCGACCCGCCGCATCTGAGCGGCCTTTTCCGTGGCATTTCCTTCCAGAAACAACTTTGCGAATAGCCGCGATGGACGAGACTCAGAGGGAATCTGAACGCCGGATCGCGTGTACGAAAGACTCGAACTATTCGCTGCCAGCGTCAGTGAACCAAGCCGTGTGTGGTGTCCGATCTGTTCAGCAGCGAACTGATCAACCGAAATGGTATTCTGAAAACTCGGCTGCCCTGGATGAGCGGCCCCTGTCAGAAAGCTCTTTTCCGCCGCATGACCACCATCGACGTCAGTGTGCATCAAGCCGGAGATAACACTGAACTTATTTCGCAGCGGTTGCAGCGGCTCCAAATAAGGCGTGACGTCGTAGTCTGCGCCCGATGTTTCCGGGAACAGATTGGGCGTATGAATTCCCAGAGGAGCGCCGATCGCCAGCATACGCCGAACGTCCGTCCCACCGTTGGCCGGTGATCCTGCGCGGCAGACGCGGGACGACATCCCTTCCAGCAGCGGAAGTCCCATCGCGACGCCAGCAGCACGCAGAATACGTCGGCGATTGAGCAGTTGTGATTTTTGCATGTTGACTCCTGATTACTGAGCGGTGTCTGGAACTGCTCGGCTTATTCTGTATAGCGAACGAAATAAATCGAACGGTCAAACCCGCGGCTAACATTTATCTGACACGTGCTTCATCAGCCTGGAATCCCCCGTTTAACCCAACGCCAGCGGCGAGGCGGACCTGGAACCTCCTCGCCGTTGGCGTCGGTTAAACGGGGTTAAACGAACGAACTTCACTAATAACCAGGAGACACCACACCACTAACGGCCCAAAAACAATTCACTTTCAACGACAGCATGAATGATCGACCTTAAACCAGCATCAGTTCCACCGGCACGTTTAACAACCTGATCCACTGTAAGCCGATCACTGACCGTGACCGGACGACCGGTGGCATACACCAGCAATTTTGTCGTCAGGGATCTGACAACCGGCTCGGGATCGCTCTTCAAGCATTCACGAAACTCACGAAAGTTCGCAAACGACCGACCATCAGCCAGCTGATCTGCAGACTGAACGTCCGGCCCCCGGAGATACGATTTCTTTCCCGGTAGTTTTTCCCCGTCACCAATTGATCGATACCACTGTCGAGCCCCACCGATCGCATCGAATTCTTCCAGGGCAAATCCAGCGGGATCAATTCGTTTGTGACAGGCAGCACACGAGGCGTCTTTACGGTGCTTGAGTAACTGTTCACGAATCGTTGTCGCACCGCGAATATCCGGTTCCACGGCAGATACGCCCGGCGGTGGAGGGGGCAGGGGACGGCCCAGCATCTTATCCATCACCCAGACACCGCGCACAACCGGTGACGTCGTTGTTCCGTTGGCCGTAACTTTCAACACGCTGGCATGTGTCAGCACGCCGCCACGAATGCTGTCCGTTGACAGCGAAACGTTTTGAAACTTTTCCTGCCCGGTGATGCCGGCGATGTCATAGTGCGTGGCCAGTCGTTCGTTGAGGAAGGTGAAGTCTGAGTCGACGAAGTTCAGAACACTGAGATCCTGTTGCAGCACATGACGGAAGAAATGCCGCGTCTCCCCTAACATCGCTTCCTGCAGCAGCGGATCAAATTCAGGATACAGCTTCTTCGCCGGCGTCGTGAATTCAATGTCACGAAGATCCAACCATTGCCCGGTAAAGTTGTCCACAAATGCCTGGACGCGAGAATCCTGAAGCATGCGATCGACCTGAGCCCGCCGCACAGTGGAATCACTGAGATTGCCGGAAGATGCCAATCGCAGCAGTTCCTCATCAGGCGCCGTCGACCACAAGAAGTACGACAACCGTGACGCGATTGTAAAACCATCCACCGTCTCAGAACGGTTCAACAGTAGAAACTGCGGCGAACAAAGCACAGCGACGATTCCCGACCGAACCGCCTGTTCGAACGATCGTCCGGCATCCAGACGCCCAAGTGCCAGATCCACAAACGGCTGCAGCTCGTCGTCAGCAACCGGCCGACGGAATGCTGTGGGAGCGAAGTCGCGGACAATCCGTTCCACATCGGTGCGTGCTTGCGAAGATTCGACAATGTGCAGCTTCACGCCTTTACGGTGTCGCATGTAAATCGGCTGGTCAGGCAACATGGTAATGTGCTCAACGTCGCCGAAGAGCTGTTTCTGTGCGATCGAAGGAAAGCTCTGATCCAGCGGACCGTGAGTTTCTGCCCACTTGATGCCAACGCCAGGTCGCTGTTCATGTTTGTCGCGCCAGGTAACGTGCTCCGGCCAGATTCGGGGTTCAACATGAATGGAATGTGCCTCCTGCATGCGTGACGTGAATTCAATCACGCGCGGGTTTTCAGGAGTCCCCGTGACGTCATAGATCCCGATGAACTTGCGCGTCTCCGGGCCGAACAACGCTCCGACATAAATGGCGACGGCCAGGGTGCGTTCGCCTGGATCATGCGGCCAGACGGCAACACGACAACGATAGACGCCGTCTTCAATCGGGTGCACATCGTCAAGCCTTGCCGGGGGCCAGCCGGGGGTGAACTTCACAAACGAGTCTTCAACCGCAATCGTGCCTCCCTTTTTCTTCTGCACCGACTCAACATTTTCCGGCACCTGCATCATCTGCACGCGGCGGGTTTTCACCGGCAACGGTTGAACGCGGCGAATCACGGCATCGAAGGCCACGTTGGCGGCTTCCAGATACTGCTCCATCAGCACCGACGAAATACTCAACCCATCCGCAACGTTATCGAACCCCTGCACGCTACCGTCCTGGGGCAGTAAATCCGCCAGCGGGACTTCAATGCCCAGGAGATCGTGAATCGTGTTTTCGTATTCCAGACGATTCAAACGCCGCAACGCAGGAGGTATGGCGGCTGTGGTCCGCTGAAGATGCTGACTAATGAGATCAACGACACGCTTCAATTCGGCAGCAGATGGCTGTGTCTCATCAGGTGGCGGCATCTCACCCGATTCCATCACATCCAGCATACGTGCCCAGAGCTCAGACGGATTGGAAGATGAGGACGGATTGGCCAATGCCATTTGATCGAATCGCAAGGCGGCTTCCTGAGTCTCCGCGCCGTGGCACTGCACGCAGTGCTGCTTCAAGAACGCCGTCGCAGAATTCGCATCAGCGTCCGCAGGTGTAGCGTAAATCGTTCCGGGCCCCAGCATCAGGGCGAGGATCGTGATAAAAAGTCTGCTGCTCATGGCGGTGAATGATAACCACCGTGCGTTTTAGATGCACTCACAAACTATGGCGTGCTCCGCTTCAACGGACACAACAGATACTGAGCCATCAGCCGCAATACATCTGTTCGGAGTTTGGATACGAAACTGACTCGAATCGACAGAGTGGCTGAGAATGACTTACTGCCAGCAAACCACCGTCAGCGCATAAAAAAAACGCCTCGAAGCCTGAGCACCGCGACGTTCTGTTCTCATTTGACGGCGTGTCCCGAAGGACGCGTGATCAGATCAGTCGTACATTTTCAGCACGAGGTCCCTTTGGTCCTTCACCGACGTTGAAGGAAACTTTCTGTCCTTCACGCAGATCTTCGAACTGTGCTCCTTCCAGTGCTGACATGTGAAAGAACATGTCCTTGCCAGATCCGTCCTCAATGAAGCCGAATCCCTTTTCAGTCACGCGCTTGATAGTACCTTCTGCCATTAGTCTTACTCTATACTCTAGAAAATGTAGCAGCCCCGGAACGTGAAACGTTCACGTTCTCGCAACCACCGGTAGTCGTCTCTCACCAATGCGGGAAACCCGCAATCCAATTCGAGTGATCAGCCTGTCAGGAATTGACATATTGAACTGAACGCAGGAAGTTGTCTCTACTGTCTGTTGTGCTCAAGGCACTTTCAGCACAAGTCGCTGTTATTCACGTTCACCCAATGCCCGAATGGAGAACTGATAAAAAGGGTCTCGAGAAGGAGCAGCGTTGGCGCCTCTGTTCTTCTGCGATTTCCGAGCGCGTTTGGCGTCAGCTTTTTGCTTCTTGTCCATTTCGCGTTTTCGTTTTTCGAATGTATTTTGATTTTGTGCGATGACTTGTCTCCCTTTTTCGATCCATGAGTCGTGATTCAAGCGATTCCGGGGTCGATCGTCAACCCGGTACGCGGACGTCAGCCAACTTTGCTGAAAACTAAGCGGCTGAATCAGTCGATTTCAAGGGTTAGCTTGTTTGTTTCGCGGGCTGATTTGCCCGAGGAACCTTTGGTCCTTTGGGACGGCTGCGTCTCCGCTTTGGTTTATTGGTTGGCAACAGTGCCTCCTGCGAACTTCGAGAACGACCAGCTGACGCAAACCCACCAGATCGTCCCCGCGGTGGTCCGCCACGTTGACGCGACCGAGGCTCTGATGTGGTTTCTGTTTCATGCGGCTGCACCTCTGGCGGAGCCTGACCACCAACAACTGGAATCTTATGGCCAATCAGTTTTTCGATCGCTCGCAAATCACCCAATTCTGCCGTCGTACAGAATGACAACGCGATCCCTTCGGCACCAGCTCGGCCCGTTCGGCCAATCCGATGCACGTAGGCTTCAGGCTCGATTGGAAGATCGTAGTTGATAACGTGTGTCACACCATCAATGTCAATTCCGCGAGCAGCAACATCCGTCGCCACAAGCACCTGAATTTTCTTCTCGCGGAAGTCTTCGAGTGCTCGCTGACGAGCATTCTGTGACTTGTTGCCATGAATTGCAGCAGCATTAATCCCGCTCTTGACGAGCTTCGTCACAACAACATTCGCACCGCGTTTTGTTTTGGTAAACACAATTGCTCGCTCGACGTCGTCGGCAGACAGAATCTGTCGCAGCATCGACTGCTTGGTGTTGCGATCCACGTACAGCACACGTTGCTCAATGCGTTTTACGCTGCTTGACTTCGGAGTCACATTGACACTGACCGGATTCGTTAGCAGACGTTGAGCGAGTTCAACGATTTTCGGAGGCAAAGTAGCCGAAAAGAAGAGCGACTGACGATCGCTCGGCAACTTCTGGATAATTCGCTTCAGGTCGGGCAGAAAACCCATGTCCATCATGCGGTCCGCTTCGTCCAGAACAAAGACTTCCAGATGACTGAGGTCGATGTAGCCCTGGTTCATCAGGTCCAGCAGGCGACCGGGAGTCGCCACAAGGACATGTGCACCACGATTCAGGGCTCGGACCTGATTGCCCTGCTTGACTCCGCCGTAGACCAGCACATGCCGCAAGCCCAGATATTTACCGTAGGTTTCAAAGCTCGCACCAATCTGAATTGCCAGCTCACGGGTGGGAGCTAGTACGAGAGCCTGAGGCTGGTTGGGAACCGCTTTTTGCTTATCGCCTCCCAGCAGATCGAGAATCGGCAGGGCGAAGGCGGCTGTTTTACCGGTTCCGGTCTGAGCACATCCGAGGATGTCTCGACCTTCCAAAGCGGCAGGGATTGTTTGTGCCTGAATCGGCGTCGGGATTTCGTACTTTTCTTCAGCGACGGCACGTCGCAGACCCGGAATGAGTTCGAGTTCTTCGAAAGACTTCAAGTGAGTTCCTTGGTGACATTAAAAAGCAGCTTCCCGAACGCCGATCGCAACGAAGCGGTGTCGGACTTTGCATAGCAGGGAAGTTTGCGTTTTGTGTATTTGACTGTGGAGCGGAGTTAGACCGGAAGGGTGTGATTCCGCCGAAAATTGGTGCTGCACTCGCAAAGTTGGGTGCAGTTCAGCCAATGAAACACATCATTGGCAGGTGCGAAGTTGGCCAGAAAGTTGCCGAAATTCTCTTCATTTCGATGAGAGACTCAACAAATCAAACAGCAAACGCCGTGATTTTGGGTAACTCCGGACAAACAAGAAAGTCACGGAATTCTTTGCGTCCATGATGACGCTGGCGGCTTTCCAGAGCGGTCCACTTAACCGATGGTTGGCAGCAAATGTGTGGCCAATAGGCCGACACGTGGAATGAGGTTCTCTGGTTGACAGAACAACTCATTTGGCTGAAAAACACTCAATAGTTATTAGAAATAAGTGTCTTGCTTACTTCCAGCCAGGAAACGCAACCACCCTGTGAGGAGTAAGCCGCTGCGAAGTAGTCTACCTTTCAGACTCCAATCCGCATAGCCGCAATTTCAAGAATCCACCGATCAGCACTTAATTGCTTACGCTGGGGTGAGATTTTCCGGCAATTTGATCACTTGAAAGCGATTCGACACACAATATCGCTGAGCAATAGTCTTTCCTGTTGCAATTCTTCATTTACGACGGGCGACAGGCGATTGTGCCGCAGCCAGCGATTCAACACCCCGGCACGAGCAAAACCGAAAGACCTCCATGATGCATTGTCCTGAGTCGGTAAAGGCCGTTCATGTTGCATTAGTCTTATTCGCAGGCCTGACTGTAACCAGCAGTGTTTGGGCGGAGGAGCCAGACAAGAGCAGACCGTTTGAGTGGTTGATACCCGCCCGGCACAGTCCACGACGAAAACGGTGCCCCGGTAGCCGGAGCAATCGTGGAATCTGTAGGAATTCGAGCTGAAGGAGAGGAATCCGCCGTCGTCGACGAACAGGGGAAATTCGTGCTGCAGTTTCGAGCGGCCAGTCAACACAGCCGAGATCTGATAATTCGCAGTCCGGACGAATCACTCGTCAGTTTCGTGACAGACGTTGAGAATGAATCCCGGAAACTGCTGCGCGTGGTATTGAAACCAACGCGTCCAGTCACCGTCACGGTGGTCGACCTAAACGGACTGCCAGTCACGGGCGCACTCATTGAGACGATCGCAGCGCACGTGTTCATTCCTCTGCAGAAATCCATTGTGTCCTGCCAGACGGACAACAAAGGCCAGGCAACACTCCACCTCCCCGCGGACGCTCGTGTCGACTGGATCACCGCACGACATGACGCTTACGGCTACGACTATTACGAAAACTACGATTCCTTTCCGATATCCGAACGCCTGAAGCTTCCTCAGGAACTCACGTTGACGCTGAACGGTGGAAGCAACGCGGAAGTCAAAGTTGTCGATTCGAAAGACAAACCGATCGCAGGCGTCGACATCATCCCATCGACCATCCGGAAGAAAGGCAAGCTGTCCTACGTCAATGCCGGCGGCGGAGTGATATCAGATGCAAACGGCGTGGCCAGGTTCCCATGGATCCCCGCTGATCTGGACGGACGTGTTTCGTTTGACGTCAATGATCGAAACCTGCACTGCCCGCGATCGGCCGTGTACCCATCCGATGGGCCATCGATCGCCAAGGTGTTCCGCACGGCAACCGTGCGAGGAAAGATTACCTACGCGAATGGCAGTCCGGCAAAAGGCATCCATCTGCAGGGCGAAGGTCGTGGTGACACAAACCATTATTTTCGCGGCCATACAATGACGGTCGAAGATGGCACGTACGAAATTCGTATCTACCCGGAACAGTCGACCATTCTGGCCGTGACAGAAAACGCCTGGGCCGCGAAAAGCCATACAGGCATCAAACTCGGAGAGGGGCAGGTCAAGGAGAACGTCAACTTCGTGGTGGGTGACGGCACGCTGCTGCAGGGCACAATCACCATCGGGCCGGATGCTCTTCCCTGTGTCGGTGACTCGGCGACATTGCTCCAAAAATCCGGCGGCACCGACCTGGTTCGGTGGTGTAAAACAGACAGGAACGGAAACTATCGCTTCCGCATCGGCCCTGGAGACTATACGCCGCGGCTGCCGAATGAACCCTTGGAAAACGCGATCATGCTTTTGGTGGAGGCCCAGGAGAAGATCATCCATGATAGCCACTCAGCACGTAAGGCTCGAGTCAACCTCACCGGATCAACTTTCGATCCGGACGGCAAACCGGTCGGTGATTGTCTGGTGTATGGAGAATCGATCGCAGCGCCAGGTCATGCAGGCTTCCGCTCGAAGGTTGATCCGCAGGGAAAGTTCTCCACAGACCGCATGCTGCTGTATGCCGCCAGCGACGACCGCAACCTCGCAGGCTTTGCCGAACTTATAGAAGACGACGCCGAAGTCACGATCAAACTGGCTCCCGCGGTGACCGTCAAAGGTCGTGTCCTCAACGCCACAGGCCAGCCGCGTTCAAATGCTCGCGTCGTGCTGTCGCTGGGAAGGCCAGCCAACCGCAGCCTGAAACTGTCGACCCAGACCAATGAACTGGGCGAATACGTGTTCCCCGCCGTTGCCCCTGGAACTCAGTGCGACATCAACGTCTACGCAAACAATCAAAGCACCTCAGGCCCCGGAGTCGACATCAAAGATCTGACGGAGGTCACAGTCAAAGACATCATCACCGCAGGTGGGGAGACGAAATGATGAGGAATTCAAATGCACGGACTGGCTGCATGATCTGCCCCGTCGTTCAGGACGATCGTTCAGAACTGAACATTGCAGCCGGACAGTGCCGTTCTTATTTGTTCGATTGCGGCGGCAGACATTTGGGTATTCCGAAGGTCCAGACGGCGCAAAGTCGTCATCTTCTGGAAGTATGGTACCGCTGCATCTGTGACGGCAGACCTGTTGATGCCGAGCACTTTCAGGTGAGGCAGTCGTGACAGGTGTTCGGCGGTCTTGTCTCCGACAACCGTCGCGGAAACGCCCAACTCTTCCAATTCCGTAAGTTGCGCCAATGTTTCTCCAGCTGAATCATCGATCGCTGATTGTGTCAGGTGCAACGTTCGCAGTTTCTTCAATCCGGCAAGGTGAGTCAGTCCCTGCGATGTCACTGCAGTACTCTTCAGATACAGCAGGTCGAGATTGACGTGACCTTTCAACTTCGCCAGCAATTCATCTGACACATCCGTGCCGTCCAGCACGAGTTCCATCAGGTCAGTGGAGTTGACCAATATTGTTCTTTCCGCGTCCGTCAGGTTTCGCAGGCGGACGCCAAACCGAAAGCGTTCCAGGCTTTCGGCCGACATTCGCAGCTTCTTCCAGGTGACAGTCGTCGAGGCCCTGCCTACTACGATCGACCGCAGTTGCAGCGTCCTGACCTTCTGCACGGGACCATCGAAAGTCTGTTCAGCAGTCAGACGGAAAACTGGCGAGTCGTCATCAGCAAACCACATTTGATAATGATTGCCACGTCGTGTCATACGCAGACGACCGCTCATCGCTTCACTGGTCAATTCTTCGGCATCCATCTGAAATTCGCGTTTGTCTCGCAGTGTCCGCCAACTGACCTACGCGCGATGTGAAACAGCCCAAAGCCACGATCGCCGTCAAGTGGAAGGGGATACGCAGCGACAAGTTGTTCGTTGAGATGGATCTCAAGAACGTCGCCGTTTAGGTGGAGGCGACAATGGTTCCATTGCCCTTGCCGCAACGGCAACTGTTTCGGCCCACGACGAATTTCGTCTCCTGAATCTTCGGCACCAGGATCAGCGTCTGTCGTGTCATAAACTCCGTTCGTCACGACGTGCCGTTTCACTCCGTCGGGCTGCATCAGAAACGCCAGTCTGCCCATTGCCGGATGAACGTGGTAGTGACCGGGTTTGTAAAAGAAGTCGTAGTCCAGGTCACCAGAAACAGCAGGGCCTGTTTGGCTCGTGGCGAATCACTGATCGCTACAACGCGAGTCCGCAATTCATCAAGACGATTCAGCGTCCTGGCATTTTCAACAAGCTCCACGGCCGGGCATAGAAATCTCTCGCCTTTCGAAAAGTCAGAAGTTGCGTAAGACAAATTCCGAAACCGAGCGGTCATTCGAATCGTTTCACCAGGCACCGACGGCAGAACCCAATTCGAAAGGTAGAGAAACCGCTGCTCATCGGGCATCGTCGACGCCTTCCGCAAAATCTCTCCAACGTTGTCTTCAAGAACATTCTCATAAAAGAATGCCCCCTGCACAGGGACCGACTCTGTTTCATCCAGTCCGTAAGCGATGCCGCTGAAGAACAGGAACACAAGCGTCAGCAGCACGCCACGCAGTTTAGGTCACGCTTCCGAATCCGGATGGTGGAGGATGTCAGCATGGAACATTCAAGGAAATTTTGCATCTGTTCATTCAGTGGAAGCCGACGTCACAGGATGAATTTCCCGATCGCTGCAGCGACGACCGTCACATCATCGTACTCAAACCCGTGACTCCGCCACAACACGTGGGTGCGGTCGGCGTCGAACCTGCGTCATTGCGTTGCTTCGAAGTTCGGCCCCAATTCCCATAAAAGTCCGAAGGGCTTCGCGGTGACTCGCAGCGAAAGTCGTTCCTGCTCATCATGCCGCGTCACGTCGACAAATCCGCTGTACGACCGCCGGCCCGTGCGAGCCAGCTGAATATCGCCCACCAGGAAATCAGCCTGCTGGTTTTCTCCATTCATCTTTGTAACGATCTGCCAGCTGAGTTTCCTGCAAACTTCGCCGGGTTCAGGTCCGTAATTACACATCGCATCGACCAGCGTGACCAGGCAGCAGGTGATGGCAACATGCACAGCCACAGCGGCAATCGTGGTCAACCACTTTCGGTTGCCAGCATCTTGGTAGGCTCGATCCAGAATCGCACCCAGCAGCATTCCGGTTACCCAACCCACAGGCGTTAGCAGGATGCCCAGTTTCCCGACCGTTCTCGTTACGATGGCAAGTGTCAGGCAGACCGTTGGGATCAGGCCGAACGCAACCCCCAACTTGCTGAAGTTTATTGTTGCGGCCGTGCCATCTTCCGCCGTGTGTCGAACGCTTTCCCAGATCAGTCCGACGAGAACTCCGACAACCACGGCAGCCAGGACGCACGCTTCAAAGAAGTCAAAGTAACCGACCACCAGGCAACAGGCAGCGCCAGCCAGCCAGCCAGCCAGCCCACCCATCGTCACACCACTAATGGCGCCGAATGCGATTCTGATTGCTTTGTGAACAGTTGGCTGGTAACCGGTGTCGCTCACGGAATGCCTTTCTACTGATTGACGGGTCGGCTTTCCTGGCTTGCGGCCTGTTGCGAGCCCGGCCGAGCAGCGACAGGTTTACTCGATTCGATCCTCCAGTTCACGTATGCACTTCGCGCTAAGTGTTCATTTCACAGATTCCTGGTCCGGCAGTCGGCGAATTCATGCCAGAGACGCTACGGGAAACGTCAGCATAAACGTACTGCCTTCGCCAACCGCGCTCTCGGCGACAATCCGGCCGCCGTGAGCATCCATGATCTTTTTACTGATCGACAGTCCCAGACCACTGCCACCAGAATCCTGTGTCCGCTGTTTGTCGACGCGATAGAAGCGTTCGAACACATGGGGCAGGTCAGCTGCAGGAATTCCATCGCCGGTATCACACACGGAGACAACCACCTCGTCCGACTGTTGATGGACGGTCACGCTCACTTCGGCGTCTGACAAGCTGTAGGCAATCGCGTTCGTCAGCAGGTTTGTGATCACCTGAACCAGCTGGTTCCGGCTTCCATCCACATAAACGTCGAACGCCGCCTGAGTCTCGATGCGAATGCATTTCGAATCCGCCAGCAGTTGCACCTGTTCCACGCAATCCCATACAAGTGCGCCAATATCAACGCGCTCCTTCAGAACCGGCGCGGCATCAGTATCCAGCCGGGCCAAAGTCAGAAGTGATTCCACCAACGCATTCATCCGCGTAGTGGCGCGCTGGCACGTTTCGATCGCCTCTCGATATTCTTCCGGCGTTCGTTCTTTTGACAACGCCAGTTCCTGATGGATTTGCACCACAGACAGCGGCGTCCGCAGCTCATGAAACGCGTCTGCCGTAAACTGCACCTGCCGATTGAACGCCGACTGCAACCGGGCGAAAGTCTCGTTCAGCGTTCTCGCCAGCTTCTGCAGCTCTGCATCTGTTTCTCCCAGATCGATCCGATCCGACAGGTTCGTCTCTGAGAGATCTGAAGCCACCCGCGTGATCTCAGCAATCGGCCGGACCGTAGCCCCGGACAACGACCATCCGCCCAGCAGGCCCAGCGCAAAAACAGCCGTTCCACTCCCGATCAGCAGATACAACAGATTTCTGAGATCCCGAAAGTCGGCGTGAACATTTCGTCCCACAAGTACGATCATTCCCTGATGCCGCTGAGTTTCGGCAACATCAGATCGAGCACAATGACGTCGTAGTCCCAGGCCTGAGCTTTATACAAGCCATCTTCCCCGTCGGCCGCCGTGTCGACGGCATAACCATCTTCCCGCAGAGCCTGTGAAAGCCCTCGCAACAGATCTGGTTCATCTTCTACGACGAGAACTCTCAACAGACCGACCCGCTTTCCGCTACTTGATGATGGTGAATTTTGTGACGCGACCATTGGTTCGCAGATCTTTGGTGAATTCAATAGTCGCCTTAACACGAACATCAGGATGGTCGGCAACCGAAATCTCAGGAGCCGACGAATAGCCCGATCCTGCGTTGATGATTTCAAAACCAGTGACTGTTCCCTCTTTGATGACAGCGGCAGCTTTCGCGGGAGTCACGGTCCAGAGTTCGTCGGCTTCCGACTGATAGCGGTAATAGTTAGAGACTTCGTCCAGACGTTCGTTGGTGATTCCATGCTTTCCCAACGCATCCATCAACACCTTCTTGTTCGCCTGAGCGCGCGCGGGGGAGGGCGGTCCGGAACTGGAAGGATTCACTTTACTGAATGCATCACGAAACATCTCTTCAGTCACACCCAAGGCAGCTGCAATCAAAACAACAGGACGCCCCTTATCGACAGACTTCGTTTCGTAGCCACCGCCAAAGAAAACGGTCCCGGGGACAGCATCGGTGTCGTCATCCATCGGAGGCCGTTGCTGGCCGCCTCCACTGCCACGTTCCTCACCGTGTTCGCCATCGCGGGGTGGCGGCGGTCCCGGACGCCCATCGCCTTGATCCGATTCGCCCCGGCGAGGCGGTCGTGGTGGGCGAGGCAATTCGTCCCGAGTCAATGCACCGCTGTTGTCGACGTCTCGCTTCTTCAGGATCGCGGCAGCCGCATCGATTTCCTTCATCGAGATCTCACCGTTTTGATCCGTATCAAAGAGTACAAACACAGTATCTCGCGGTGGCGGCTCACCTCCTGGCTGAAAGCAGACAAAAGCGGTCGTGCTCGCGGCAGCAAGCGACAGGGCAATCAAGGTTTTCATAACGCGATTCCTCTCCATAACTCAGTCCAAAAAACGCCACACAATGCGGCGCCATGCGGGAGTATGGAAGTCACTACCTTAACAGAACGTGAATCCGGAAGGCAGAATCCGCAACTTTTCAGAAACCAATCGTAGAGGTCATCAGCGATCATTTTTCACGCGCCGTCCTCGAGCAATTCAGATGCGTACCGCAGCGCAATCTGCCGACGGATCCAGTCTTCTGCGACATGCACAAACTGCAGCTGAGGATTCGTAATAAAATTCAGCTTGACGATCGTATCCAGATCGGAGGGCTCTGCTATCGCAATGACAACCGTATCCACAGAGTATCCAATTTGTATCGCACAACTCTCGTTCGCCAGCGACTCAGGCATCACGCCAATGACACAGTCAGGAATTTCGAAGTCGTCTGGCAGACAAGTCTGAGGCCTCGCGGCGAGCCCCCGATTAAATCAGGTCCCCAGCCTCGGTGAACCAAAGCAGTTGGCCGCAATGTGGACAGGGAGCGTCCAGCGTCGACTGCGAAGGCTCAACGTGGCAATCCAGTGCGCAAACGGGACAGCGACCGGGCGAACCCTCTGGTGATCGGGATGATGGAATCACACTCGTCTCCTCGATATTGACTCACAGAGAGTCTGAGAATCGATACCAGCACGAAGCGCCAGCGAGTGAATCAGCGACAAACAGGATTCACGCGCTGGCCTTTCGTGCTTAAGGTTACGCCTTCTCTTCCTTCGGGAAAGGTCTCAGTCCAAGTAACATCTCAGCTCTCTCTGTCAGTGGCCGAGCAGCGAATGTCTCATCGGTGTAGTCGGCGAGCTGGCTGCTGACCAGAGCATAGACCGCCTGGCGATCCTGACTCGTGTCAATTTCCGCACACTTGTCTTTGCTTTTGAACAGGTCAACGGTCGCCAGAGTCTCCGCCTTGAACGTATCGAATCTGAGTTTGATACTCTCCACATTGTCATCACTTCGTCCCGTGTATTTGGCACGGTCCAGAATCCGTTTTTCCAGCACCGCATACGGGCACTCGAAGTACAACATCCGAGGAAGTTCCGCGACTCTGCCAAAGACCTCGTACCAGCGATCCAGATTTTCCAGCGAGCGAGGGAAGCCATCCAGCAGAAAATTGCGCCGTCCAGTCATTCTGGTAATGGTCTCCATCGTATCCCTGATCAGTGTCACGGTAATCTCGTTGGGAACCAACTTGCCGGCGGTCGTGAACTCTTCGATGATCGCGGCATTCGGACCGCCCGCCTGACATTCCGCTCGCAGCAAAGCCCCCACAGACAAATGTGTCCAGCCGAGCTGAGACTCAGCGAGCTCGCACATCGTTCCTTTTCCGCTGCCAGGCCCGCCAATAACAAAAACGACATTCGGCTCAGGGCAGGGCAGTCGGGGATCGAAATAGTGAAGTGTGACCTTCGGAGCAGGCGCAACGCCCTTCTTATAAACGTGCCATTCTTTGTCTGTCGGCGGCATTTGATCATCATAGGTGGCATCGTAGGCCAGGTGACCATCGAGCCGACAAATTCTCCAGGACTTGTAGCTGTTGGAGTATGACAGGGCAGGGCTTCTGGCCGATTTTCCATCAGCACGGTCCCACGCCATGCGGCCATTCCAGTAGCCGACACTGGAGACGGTTCCGGATTCCGATTCAGCGGGTGGTGCTGTTGACGGAACGAACAAACCGTCGACTTCGGGGAGACCAGATCCGGACATTTCGACATAAAACGTGTTCGGCGGAAGCTCGTTTGTTTCGACCATCATATCTTCTGAAAATAATTGACGATTCGGCAGACAGTGTTCACCAATTCAGGCACCGTCCGCATGATAGCGATTTCGGTTGAACATTGCCTGATCGCCCAATGCCCGGCATCTCAGAAGAACTCTGTTGCTGGTGTTTGAACAGGAAGAAACAGAGTTGCGCTGTGCGTTTTTTCTCTGTTTTCTCCGTTCAAAATCTGCCCTCAGAAAGGGGAAAGGGGAAAGGGGTACTTATTCGGAAAAGTAGAATGTCCCCTTTTGT
>CALFOL010000232.1 GCA_937919915.1 uncultured Planctomycetaceae bacterium | reverse complement strand
GTAAGGATGATCCGAAGGTTATTATGTGCGAAAACATATAAGCGACTGCTTACTGTCCGCAATGGCTGATCAGTGAATTCCGTCGACCAAAGGATTTGTTCGATATCCGACCCGGCCGGTTTGGCCAACATTGTGATCGTCCTTCCGCGCTGCGCAACCTGCAGTGACGAAACGCTTCGGGTAACGAATCCACCGGTAGAGACGTACTCAAATCCTCCTTCCACTTTCCGCGTGCGAAGCTGCGCAACAGTTTTTGTGGCCCCGGAATCTCGCACCTCGAATATGCTGCTGGCTTGAGTCTGATCAGGATTGTCCGCGATGAGTTGCAGGTACAGCTGCGTGACCTTCTCCATCTTCGGAGTCGCCAGCTGAAGGGCTGACACCTCTGCCGAAATATCGAAGTCTCCGGAGATTACCTGCCGCGTATTCACACCGGCAGACGTCCAGTCGTCAGCACCAACAGCCTCAATCGCCAATCCCAATGGATTGGGTTGCCAAGGCACCCGCTTGCCCCAAACGTAGAATGTTCCCGAATCGGGCTGTTGCTTCGAAAAATCGAACACCGCCTTTACCGGAAGTTTATCCTTCTCGGCATCCAGCGTCGCGAGTCGATCGTCGGCCTTACCCGTTGCCAGTCCCAAGACACGCTCGGCGCGAACGTCAATATTCTTCCACACCACACTTACGAAGCTGCCTTTTGGGTGCACCTGAGCCAGTAGCACCAGTCCTTCAGCTGGAATTGGTTCTGCCGAAAATTCGCGAGAGCCCCACAATCGAAAGTTCGGCGAATCTCCTTCCGCGGAAAGGTAATAGATCTTGTTGCCACGGCGTGACAAACGCAGTCGGCCGGATCGCTCTTCCATTGGCTGCGTGACGAAATAATCACGCCGCTCGCCCTGCGGCTTCACTTCAACCAAACAGCACTGCACAATATTTTCATGTAACCCCGCGGCCGAGCTCATGTGGCGTCGAGTCACAAAGGCGTGGTCTCGGGACTTCATGTTCGCGATCAGTATCAGAGTGCTGTGTCCGCCTTCCACAGGGTCGCTCTCGAAATCTTCGTAAGCGACCGTGGCAGCGAAGTCACCATGAATCGAAAGACGAGGAGCGATCTTCGCGTTTCGGTATCCCCCCGATCCTCTCAGCGTCGCCTTGATCCCATTGGGAGTTGCGATGATGTTCTCATCCAACACTCCCTCCTGAATCGCTATGCGGTTCGATGTCAAATCCTGCTCAGCGAAGTTGTGGTGAAAAGTCGCCTTCATGTGCGCGACGTCGCGATCCAGCATGTCAGTGTTGTCGTCCGCCAGGTCCTGTTCCGCCACCGCAGGCAGTGTCGTGCCCCATTGACCTCGCCACACAACATGGCGGACTCGCACTTCGCTGCGGTTCGCATCATGATAGAACCCGAATCGACGTTGATTAGTCGCCTCCAGTGGTCGCTGATAAATGAGACGGTCATTCAGCGTCAGTTCGATCACATCACCCTTCAGCGAAAGTGAGACGTGGTTCCAGGCGTTGTTCAGCAATGGGAGCTGCGATTCACCACGACGGTTATTCGGCTCAACGATTTCGTTGCCCGGCGAAAGATTACTGCGGTCGTGCATTCCGTCCGTCAGCCAGTGAACCTTCACCCCATCAGGATCCATCAGCAAACACAAGCGATCGATCGCTGGATGAACCGTCAGCCGTCCTTCACGATAGAAGAACTCATAGTCGATCGTGCCGTCTTCAAGCATTGGACGATGATAGAATACGGCTCGTTCGTAATGTGACTCAGTAGACAGACTCGGAACACGGCGAACTTCGATCGGGGATTCCACTGCGGTTTCGGCTGCGTCTGTCGCAGGGTGCGCCTGCTGCAGCGATGCGTAAACGCCGCCGCCCTGCGGATTGTCGGAAGCAAAAGCAGTCGAATTCAGTTGCCGCCAATGGTTATTCATCCCGCCAACACCGCCGTGGTGATAATAGGCGATCCAGCCCTCAAGCTGGTCTAACATCGTCATCCGCACTTCTGTCGGAATTACCGGTGACTCGTAGATTGCGAGTACCGCCTTCGTTCTTGTAGTCGTTTCGTAGTGCAACCCAGGGATCAGAATCCGGGAGCAATTGTTGCTCGTGAATCGCTCGTCCATTGATGAAAGTGGTCGTCACGTCGCCACGGACCACCGCACGATAGTGCAGATCTCCACGCAGTTTCGTCATCTTCGGAGTCAGTGGAAGACGACGATACCGAGCGTGAAGGCTTCCGACGTCATACGCATCCAGCGTGTGTCGCAGGTTCACCCACGTGCCACCGACCAACAGCTGCGAATCTCTCCAGCCGAACGCTTCGCAGTCGCACTCGACCTCGAAGTCTCCTCGAAGCGGAGCGTAGAAATACAGGTGATCATTGCCATGACTGAGCGTGTTTGCCGCTCGACCGCGAGAAAGCGTCCACTGCGACAACGGAATCCCGTTACCGCGAGTCTCTGCATTTGGAACATTCACAGACGCCCATTGACCAGACGGCCTGTACTGTCGGACGGATGCACTTGTCGCCGTGGCTGGATCGAGATGCGGCGACCCGGTGGACAACGTTTTGAATTGCTGGTCCCAGATCGTCCAAATGTTATTGACGCGTTGCCGCCGAGCGATGGAGTTAAACCCGATTTGCACACCGAAGGTGGCATGATCTGCGCTGGGCAGTACCCAATCTGCAAGTACGTCCTACCGCGCAGCATCCGGCAGCGTGGCCGATCGTTCGCAGATGTGTAACACCGATTCCGCGACGTGGTCATCTCGGAAGATGGCTCCCAGCGCTTCGCGCACTTCCTGCGTCCGTGGTGCCGCAGCGAGCGCGCAGCATTGCCGCATTGTCAGCAGGCTCAGAATCACAAGATGTTGAACCGACATTCGGCGACAATTTCGATAAGTGCAATAACGAGTGCGACACAACCCCTTGCCGCTAAAGGCCCGCGGTAACGGCGCAGGATTGTGACATCCAAGCCAGAAAATAAATTTTGGTCTCCTGCCATCCGTTACGCAACCTGTTTTGTCAGTGTTAGCGTCGATCAGCCCCGGAACCTCCTTGGCACAACGGACTGATCTGATGACGATTCCGTGATTCAAGGCTTTTGTGGAACATTTATGGACAAATGAAGCCAATTCGAGGATCCTGTGCTAATGCTGGCCAGGCCGTTGAACTGTCCGTTCAACAGACTACGGCAATCACAGTCCGCAACGCGCTCTTCGCAGGAACTGCTGTAGCTGGCTCTCGCGAGTGTGACTGTGTCGCCAGAAGATATTCAGCGCCATTCTGCGGTGAGGAACCCAAAAAAATGCGAAGTCTATGGCTGGCAATCATGTGTTGCATTTCCTGCGCGGCAGTGAAGGCACAGTCACCGCATGAACTTTCGCAGACGGTGAATCGCATCGATGCTGTGTTTGCTGAGGCATGGGAAAATGAACGCGTCACACCAGCGGCATTGGCCGGTGATTCGGAGTATCTGCGACGATTAACGCTGGACCTTGCCGGACGGATTCCGGCTGTTTCAGAAGTTCGCGACTTTATCCACGGAGACGCCCCTGGCAATCGCCGCGAAGTGGTCGAACGTTTGTTGGATAGCCCCGCCTTTGTCCGACACTTCACCACTGTATTGCGAAACGCATTGATTCCCCAGGCCAATAGCCAACCGCAGTTCCGCGGATTAGTCCCGGGGTTCGACGCGTGGCTGTGGGGACATCTTGCGAAGGAGCGACCGTACGATGAAATCGTACGAGACATCATCACGACAGAATTGAACTTCAACAATGGTAACGCCCTTTCTTCAACAACAAGCCCGGACGCGTTTTTTGCGGTCCGCGAACTAAAGCCGGAAAATCTCGCCGCAGGAACCGCACGAGCGTTTCTTGGAGTACGGCTGGATTGCGCTCAGTGTCATGACCATCCGTTCGATAAATGGAAACAGGAACAATTTTGGAACCTGGCGGCGTTTTACTCTGGCTTCAGTCGGGACGAAAATCCAGACGAAGACAACCCGCTGATGATGAACGTGGCGGAAAAAACTGACGCGCGTTCGATCAAAATCCCAGGCACCGAAAACACGGTGCCTGCCGTGTTTTTGACTGGCACTGCACCAGAGTGGAAGTCAACAGAAAACACTCCGCGACAGCTTCTTGCCAATTGGATCGTAGCTGACAGCAATCCGTATTTTGCAAAGATGGCGGTCAATCGTGTGTGGGCGCAGTTCTTTGGACGTGGCATCGTGGACCCGGTGGATGACTTTTCGGAAAACAATCCGCCGTCCCATCCAGAGGTTCTGGAAGTCCTGTCGCAGGATTTCATCTCCAGCGGCTACGACTTGAAGCGACTGGTGCGCGTCATCACTGCAACACAGGTGTATCAACTTTCCAGCGTTCAGAGTCATGAATCGCAAAGCGAACCGTCTCACTTTGCCAGAGCTGTACTGCGCGGGCTGACACCAGAACAGTTCTTCGACAGCCTGGCCGAGGCGGTCGGATTCTATCAACCCTATCGCAGCGACAATCCGTTTGTCATCGATACGAATTCACCTCGCGCCAGATTTCTGGATCTGTTTCGTGACAGTGCCGAATCCGCATTGGAACGCGAGACGACGATTCTTCAGGCGCTCGCCATGATGAATGGAGATTTTATTGGCGACGCAACCAGTCTGGAAGACAGCCAAACTCTGAAGGCAGTGATTGAGTTCCCGGGCATGACGGACTCACAGCGACTACAGACCGTCTTCCTGGTATCTCTAAGCCGCCAGCCAACGATCTCCGAGTTGCAACGCTTCGAGAAATACCTGGCGGCAGCCACCGAGGGTAACAACCCGAAGGCAGAAGCACTGTCCGATGTGTTCTGGGCACTGCTGAATTGCAGCGAGTTCCTGCTGAATCATTAGCAGACCGATGATTTGTTCGCCGTGAGTCCCTGCGGCAATCTCCAGCAGGCAGTGCAAAAACAAAACGCACTGGGAAATATGTCGAATGTCATTAGAATCACCACCACGGTGACAACGCCGGTGGTTCTTCAATTAACCGTTTTGTATTCAGGTTGCTCTCATGACACGCCTTTGTTCCTCACTTCTGCTTCTGTCGCTTGTCCTGCTGCCTGGCTGCGCAGAGCCGGAGCCGGAATCTACCATGCCTTTGACTGCGGATGATCTTCGAGAGGCCGCTGGGGGGTTGCATGGTGGCTCAGCACCCGGATCCGCAGCCGGCTCCGGCTCCGCGACGGTTGGCGTAAGCGAGCCAGGGCTGGTTGATGCAGACGCCCCTGAGGCGTTTCAGGAAACAGCGTCTGGTCTGCGGTATCGCATCCGCAGAAATTCGGACGGCGCGAAACCGACTGCTGACCAGTCGGTGACGGTCAACTATCGCGGTTGGTTGGACGACGGTACAGAATTCGACAGCTCGTACAAACGATCAGAACCCACGTCATTTCCTCTGGGTGGAGTGATCAAGGGCTGGACAGAAGGGTTACAGCTGATTGGTGTCGGCGGAATGCTGGAGCTGGAAATCCCATCCGAGCTTGGTTACGGAGCAAACGGTTCTGGCGGCAGTGTCCCGCCAAATGCCACGCTTCACTTCATCGTCGAACTGCTATCTATTCAATAGCCCAATAGCCTGGTTCGTTCGCCCAGTGGCTCTTTTCAGCTACCTCACTTCAAATCCCTCTGCGCAAAATTCAGCAAGATGCAAAGCCCACCGGACGACCTCGTCAGCACGCTTTCACGATACAATCAGCAACACGTTCTGAAATGGTGGCAGGAAATTTCTGAACCACAGCAGCAACAACTGGTAACACAACTGCAGGCTGTTGACTTTCAGACGATTGCGTCTGTCTGGCAGGCATCGCACGACGCTGCAAAAGACACCCCGAAAGCTGATGCTCCACCACGTGCGGAACTTGCGAAAGCTCCCACGGCCGCGGTTCGACAGGCCGCCTCCGATGAAGACACAGCGAACCGTGCAGCGGCGGCGGAAGTCGGGCAACAACTGCTGGCCGATGGCAAGGTTGCTGTGATCACCGTCGCGGGCGGACAGGGCAGCCGACTTGGCTTTGATCACCCCAAAGGCATGTTTCCCGTGGGGCCGGTGTCTGACCGAACACTATTTCAGATATTTGCCGAACAGATTCTCGCACGCAAAAGGCGACATGGTGGCGAAATCCCGTGGCTGATCATGACCAGCTCCGCGACTCATCATGAGACCGAGGCATTCTTTCAAAAGCACGAGTTCTTTGGTCTGGACCCACTGACCGTTAGGTTCTTTCAGCAGGGCAGCATGCCGGCGGTCGATGCGGCGACGGGCCGACTGTTATTGCAGGACCAGGCCAGTTTGTGTTTGTCTCCGGACGGCCATGGTGGCCTGGTGACCGCGTTGAAGTCGTCGGGCTTACTTGACCAAATGGCGGCTGCGGGTATCGAACACTTCTTCTACCACCAGGTCGATAACCCCACGGTGATCATGTGTGACCCAGTGCTGACGGGACTGCATCATCAACACGGTTCCGAACTGACCACCAACGTGGTAAGAAAAAGCAGTCCGACGGAACGCATGGGAGTGCTGGTGGAACTCGCTGGCAAACTTGAGATTATCGAGTACACCGAACTGACAGAACAGCAGGCCTCGAAAACGGATGAATCCGGGCAATGGATTTTCTGGGCGGGGAACACGGCTATCCATATGTTCTCTCTGCCGTTCTTTCAGCAGCTGACGGACGGCGGATGCCATCTGGAACTACACCTTGCATCAAAGAGCGTACCGCATCTTGACGACGCTGGAGTAATGGTTGAACCCGCTGTGCCAAACGCCAACAAGTTCGAACGCTTCATCTTCGACGCTCTGCCACTCGCGAGAAACGCATTGATTGTCGAAGGAAACCGCGACCGTGAATTCAACCCGGTCAAGAATGCCACAGGCAGCGACAGTCCAGTGACAGCAAAAGCCGCTCTGAATCGTATCGCGCGCGAATGGATGTTTGCGGCAGGGCAAATCGTTTCCGATGACTCGGATCTCGAAATCAGCCCTCTGGAAGCATTGGACGCAGCGGAATTCGCGAAGAAATTCGAATCAACATAGCCGACGTCTTGTGTGCGTCCTGGCGACCACAGAGCCGAGTCCAGACTTTCGCTACCACGTCTCGGCCTATGCTGCCGCTGGCAAGATCTCGACAGACAGAGACAGCACCTCCGCTTCGGTGATCTGCGAGATCTGTTCGCCGTAGCCAACCAGCAGCGACATGTCGCAGAGTTTGTTGATTCGTCGTGGGTTGCCTTCGCTTAGCTCAGTGATTGCCTGAATGGCACCATCTGAAAACAGCGGCTTCTTAGCTCCTGCAGCTTCCAGTCGAGACTGAATATAGTGGCGAATTTCGTTCTCAGTGAATGGATCAAGGGTTGCTCTGACGGCAATACGTTCACGAAGCTGAGCGTTACGAGCCACGTGCGACGCCAGCACCGGTTGGCCGCTCAGAATCACAGAGAGGCTCAGGTCGTGATCTGTGTCTGCCAGATTCAGCAGCGGCAGTACGACTTCGTTCAGGCTGTTGTTCGACAGCAAGTGGGCCTCATCAAAAGCGATGACGGTGTGCTGCCCTGCGTCGGCATGTTTTCGCAACGCCCGATGTAATGTGCTTAGCAATGCGTCGCCGGGAAGGTCGTCGATGGATTGATCGCCCAGAATTTCGGCGGCTACGGTTCGCGACAGTTCGGCAGGTGTCAGCGTTGCGTAGGCCACATGGACAAACGGATACAGCTCAGAGGATTCGGACCGCAGGCACTGTAACAGGCTGGACTTACCCATTCCCGATGCACCCAGCAACAGCGCGGCTCCAGCGTTGTTATCGAAGCAATACCGCAGGCGCAGAGCAGCACTCTGCAAAGTTCGCGTGCGATACAAATCCGCCGATTCGACTCGATAGGCGAACGGCTTTGAAGAGAGATTCCAGTATGCTTCGTACATTGAAATGGCCACTGAGGTTGCGAGAGAGAACGGGCGCCTGTGTTAGATCGTGGCGACTACCGAATGGGATCGATCGTGCCAATCAGTCGAATACTGTTACTCGTGTCGTGACTGGTGTAGCTTGTACTGGCTGGCTTTGTTTGTACCACAGCCACGTCTGGCGACGGGATAAACACCTCAAACGTTTCAACCACTTCCTTTGGAGATGACACCGTTGTAACAGGAATGGCGGCCTCGCTCGGTACAGGGACGTCTTCTGTCGTTATTACCTGCGTCGGGATCATCAAAGACGTTGAGGATGCCAGTGCAGGTGGCGCAGGCTGCTCCTGTTTGCCTGCTATCGAATGCGACGTCGCTTTGGATGTTTTCGATTCCGTCGACGGTTCAGTGGACGATTGTTTTTCGCTCTGAGCCAGCATGAATTCGATCTGGGCGAATTCGTCCAGGGATTCGTCGCCGGAGTTGCCGTCGATCTGCACAGAGGCATGCACGTCGTCCAGAAGTCCTGGATCAATGACAACCGCGCCCATCAGCAGCAGCAGCGCTGCAGCGATCGCGATTCGTCGACGGTCCTTTTTTCCGGATGAGCTTTCGCTGTTCTGGCAAGCTAGTGGTTGATCATCCATTTTGTGCCTTCCAATCAAAGACCAAATCTTCGCCGTCAATTTGGTAGTCTCTCCGCATTGGTGATCGCCCCCGCGTCGCGCACACCGTCCTCCAGTGTTCAATCGGCGTCCTGTTATGCTGAACTTGACGGTTCTCCCGAATCGGCATTTTTCGCCAGTCCGGCGACTCGTTTCTCCTCCTGGCATTAAGGAATTGTCCGAGTGGTTCACATCGGAGGGCCGCTGGCTACCGGCAAAATTCACCTTCTCCGGCCCTGCCCGCGCTTCCCGCCGTACGCTGTTTCTGCCTGGCAAGTCGCAGATCTCTGGCTATAATACAACCCCCGCCCACTGCCGAATCCCCTGCCATGCATCTCCCTCACTTCATTCCGTTCGTTCTTTCTGCGCTGTTGGTGATACCATGGGCGTGTGCGGAGGACACAAGATTTCGGCAGCAGGTTGTTCCGTTTCTGGAGACGCATTGTGTCGCCTGCCACAGTGGCGACGAAGCGGAAGCGGCGGTGGCGTTCGATCGGTTCACCGACTCAGCCGGTGTGCAGACGCAGTACCAGCTGTGGGAAAAAGTGATCCGGCTGGTCCAGGATCACCAGATGCCTCCAACTGGCGAGCAGCAACCCTCTGCGGATGAAATCGCCGGATTGTCCGCCGCTCTGAAGGCCGAACTGGCGACATTCGATTGCTCTGCAGAAAAACGGCCCGGTCGCGTGACACTCCGCAGACTCAATCGCGCGGAATACAACAACACGGTTCGTGACTTAACCGGACTAAACATCACTCCTGCTGCAGACTTTCCATCCGATGATGTTGGCGAAGGCTTCGACAATATTGGCGACGTGCTGACAATTTCACCGATTCTGCTGGAAAAGTATCTCACGACAGCCGAAGCAATCGCAGCCCAGGTGATAGCGGACGACAAAGCAAAAGCCCATGTATTTCCTCACAAGGCAGAAACGGACGACAAACGTATTGAAGTCGCGCGGCGAAACATCGCGGAATTTGCCTCCCGAGCGTTTCGGCGGCCCGTAACCGATGACGAAAAACGCCGTCTGTTTGAACTGATGAAGTTTGCATGGGAAAACGACACGCCTCCCGAACAGATTCAGGAGACTGTGATTGCTGCCATTCTTGCGAACCCAAACTTCCTGTTCCGTGTTGAAAGCGGACGGTCTCAGAAGAAGACAAAGGATGAGGGCGGGATCCGTGAACTGAATGACTATGAACTGGCGTCTCGGTTGTCGTACTTTTTGTGGAGCACAATGCCCGACAAGGCACTCATCGATCTGGCGTCAAAAGGAAAACTTCGGAACCGCAACACGCTGGCCGAACAGGCACGACGCATGCTGGCAGACGAACGCGCGGTCGCTTTAGTGAAGAACTTTGCCGGGCAATGGCTGCAGTTGCGCGATGTTCCCAATCTGACCCCTGATCCCAAAGTATTTCCCGACTTCGACAGTGAACTGCAGGCTGCGATGCTCCATGAGACGGAGATGTTTTTGGGGACCATCATTCGCGAAGATCACAGTGTTCTGGATGTGCTGAATGCTGATTACACGTTCGTGAATGATCGCCTTGCCAAACACTATGGCATTCCAGATGTTGCCGGAAAGGAATTTCGCAAAGTCACATTAAGCGGTCAGCGACGCGGTGTGTTGACTCATGCCAGCATTCTGATGCTGACGTCCAATCCCGGGCGCACATCGCCGGTCAAACGCGGCAAGTGGATTCTGGAGAACATTCTTGCCGAACCGCCTCCGCCACCACCGGCGGATGTTCCTGAGCTGGCTGAAGACAGCGAAACACTGGGCTCTCTTCGCGAGCAGTTGGAACAACATCGATCGAATCCCGCGTGTGCCGTCTGTCACGTCAAAATGGACGCGTTAGGATTCGCGATGGAGAATTTTGACGCGGTCGGGGCGTGGCGAGACAAAGTCGGCCGCTTTGATATCGACGCTTCGGCCGAGTTACCCGGCGGAAGAAAGTTCACTGGGGCCGCTGAAATGCTGCAGATTTTGTCGGAAGAGAAGAAAACTGAGTTTTGCCGGTGTTTGACGGGTAAACTGCTAACGTACGCATTGGGTCGCGGGATGATTCCACATGATCGCTGCGTGATCAATGACGCAGTGAAACAGCTTGAGAAGAATGATTACCGTTTCAGTGCGCTGGTGACATCGATCGTTACCAGCGACGCGTTTGTGTTGATGGAGACGTCCAGGGACTGAGTCCACGAAAACAGAGTTTGTCACGCATCCGAACCGCGCTCGTGCCAGTCGAGTACAATTCTGGTTACTTCAGGAAGATCTGTTATGAATCCACCGCGCCAAAAGAGAAACCGAAGTTCCCTGACACGTCGCAACGCTTTGCGAGGTCTTGGACTGTCACTGTCACTGCCGTGGCTTGAGTCTCTGGCTCCTGTTGCCAGCGCCGCAGCAGCGGCCGCCGCACGGCCCAGCCGCATGGCCTTTATTTTTGTGCCGAACGGCGTGCACTTGCCCAGCTGGACTCCCGAAACGGAAGGTTACGGATTCGAACTTCCGTACACCCTAAAACCACTGCAGCCGGTCCTTGATGACCTATTGGTGATCAGCGGGTTGACTCACGACAAAGGCCGCGCCAACGGCGACGGCCCCGGCGACCATGCTCGCAGCGCCAGCGTGTTTCTGACGGGCGCTCAGCCGCGTAAAACGTCCGGCGCGGATATTCGGTCGGGGATTTCTGTCGATCAGGCTGCGGCGCAGGCGGCCGGGCACGCCACGCGTTTCGCTTCGCTGGAACTGGGTTGTGAATCCGGTCGCGGTGCGGGAAGCTGTGACTCCGGTTACAGCTGTGCATATTCCAACAGTATTTCATGGTCCTCAGAGGCCACCCCGCTGGGTAAGGAAATCAATCCTCGCTCGACGTTCGAACGGCTGTTCGCCAACGGGCAGTCGGCTGAGATGGACAAGAGTCAGGAACTGCGTCTGAAGCTTCGCAAAAGCGTATTGGACTTTGTTTCTGAAGACGCCAATCGGCTGCAGAAGAAGCTGGGCGTAAGTGACCGCCAGAAGCTTGATCAGTATCTGACAGGTGTACGAGAAATCGAACGCCGAATGGAATCTGCGAGCGATTCATCGACGATCGAAACGGACGTTGACTATCCGACTCCGGAAGGTATTCCCGAAGACTATGGTCAGCATATTCGCCTGATGTGCGACATGCTGGTGCTGGCATTCCAAACGGACAGCACGCGAATTTCCACAATGATGTTCGCCAACGCGGGCAGCAATCGCAGTTACAAACAGATTAATATCAACGATGGCCACCACGAGCTGTCGCACCATGGCGGTGACGCAAAGAAGCAGGCGAAAATTCGTGACATCAATCGTTTTCATATTCAGCAGTTCAGTTATCTGCTGCAGAAGATGAAAGCGACGCCTGATGGTGAGGGCAACCTGCTGGACCACTCCACGATTTGCTACGGTAGCGGGCTGAGTGATGGCAACCGTCACAACAACGAAAACCTGCCGGTGCTGCTGGCTGGCGGCGGGAATGGGGCCATCGACACCGGTCGACATTTACGGGCTCGCTCAGAAACGCCGATGTGCAATCTGTTTATGTCGCTGCTGGATCACTTTGGAACGCCGGTTGATTATATCGGCGATAGTACAGGGCAGCTGCCAGGGCTTTCTCTTTGAACACGGTGAACTTCCGTTTGATGTCAGATGCCACGATTCCTTTTCACTTGTCTGCTGTCTTTTCTGTCGCTGTGTGCGGTTGCTGATGAGTCGTCTAATGCGGACGTTTCCAAACTGGCAGCCGACCTGAAGTCTGCTGACCTGAACGTTCGACGCGACGCCGCATACGCGCTGGCGGCGCTTGGCCCTGCCGCGGCCGCTGCAGTGCCGGAGCTCACGCATGCAGTCAAGGAAGATCGCGACGATCAGGTCTGGACACAGGCGACAACTGCGATCGCCCGCATCGGTGCTGCCGCCGTCGACGCTGCACCCGCACTCGTAGAGAAGCTCAACGATCGTGACGAACAGATTACCTTTCGTGCGCAGTGGGCTCTGGGAAAGATCGGCCCGTCTGCGCTCCCCGTTCTGCTTGCAGCGCTGCAGGATCCGGACGCCCGACGTCGAGTCAACGCTGCCCGAGCTCTGGCTTTGATGGGGCCAGCTGTCGAATCTGTACTTCCCGATGTTGTAAAGTTACTGAACGATGATTCACCGGAAATAGCTGGTCAGGTGGCAGGTACCCTGAGTTCTTTCGGCGCTGTTGCGGTGCCGGAATTGCAGAAGTGCCTCACTCACAAACATACGACGGTTCGTGCAGCTGCCGCCAATGGCCTGATTGCATTCGGGCCGTTTGAGCCGGAAATTCAGAACTCACTGGTGCAGTTGTCAAAAGACGACGATGGCGCTGTCCGCGCTGCGGCCGTGCGAGCGTTGGCGAAGGCCGGGCTGCCAGGAAATGACGTCGTGGCAATGGTCCTGTCTGCACTCCGGGATGATGTCGACGTTGTGCGAGCCGCGGCCGTCGTATCGCTCAAGCAGTTGGACCGCGACGACAAACACACAATCCCTGGCCTGTTGTTCATGCTGAACAGTGAAGACGACAAAGACCGTTCTGCCGCGGCCTTCGGACTGGGAATGCTCGGAAGCTCTGCTGTCACAGCGTTGCCGCAGCTAATTGCGATGCTGAACCACAACGATGACGCTGAGGCCGCGGTGACGATCAAAACGATCAGCCGCATGGGCACAGTGGCGGTGCCAGTACTGTTGGCCGCATCAGCAGTTGATCAGCAACGCCCGGATAGAATTTCTTCCGCACTGGCAGCGATCGGCCCCGCTGCGACTCCGGCACTGGCGGAATCGCTCAGTGACAGTGCCGTGAATGTTCGCGTCGCTGCCGCATCGGCGCTTGGGAATATGGAAAACGTTCCGTCTCAGACTTTGCCTTCCCTGGCAGCGTGCCTGAAAGATGATTCTGCTTTGGTTCGCCGCTCTGCCGCCGCCACAATAGGACGCAGTCAGACCGGTAACGCGGACGTCATTGCAGCGCTTCTGGCAGCAGCGACAGATTCTGATGCCGGTGTCCGAGCCGCGGTTCTGCTGGCAGTGGCTTCCGTGAGAACAAAACCGGAAGACGCACTGAAGATTCTCGGCCCCGCGATCGAAGATGAAAATCCGATTGTCCGCGAGTCAGCAGTCGCGGGGTTGGCCAAACTTGGTGAGTCGGCGGAATCGCTGCTGCCAAAGCTAATTCTCGCATTGCTGGACTCAACGCCCGGTGTGCGACGCAACGCCGCTAACGCGATTGCTGCGTTGAAATCCAGGGCTTCCTCAGCAATGTCGAACCTGTTGCCGCTGCTGAAGGATCCTGAGCCCGATGTACGTGGGGCGGCCGTGGCTGCTGTCGGAGTCATCAAGTCCGAAGACGCAGAGGTTGCTGCAGCCGTGGCGGAATTGTTGTTGGATTCCTCGGGTGACGTGGTTCAGTCGACTCTGACCGCTTTGCGAGAGCTGAAGAATGTTCCACCAGCCGGACTGAAACACGTGACGGATTTACTTAAGCACGAGCGCAGTGATATCAGAGCATCAGCTGTGAGGTGTTTTGTCGGACTGCAGAAAGACACGAGCGCAAGAGTACCGGTGCTGATTGAGGTTCTGGAAGATGAAGACTGGATCGTCCGTCGCGACGCGATGGATGCATTGGGTGACATCGGAGGCGAAGCACAGCGTGCGATTCCGAAATTATTCCAGTTGATGTCGTCAGAAGCAGACCAGGATTCGGCACGAAGTGCGGTCAAGGATATCGATGCCGCCGGGCCGGAAGCCATTCCGGTCCTGAGACAGGAACTGGAGTCTTCAGACCGTCGATTGCAGTACTATGCGGTTTTTCTGCTGGGCAAAGTGGGGCCGCCCGCAGCGGACCTGCTGCCGGAGCTGAAGAATTTGCGGGACGATTCAGACAGTAAGCGCTTCAAGGAAGCTGTGCAGAAGTCGATTGAGCTGATTGAGAAGAAACAGCATTCTGTCGGCGATCGACAGGGGTAGGGAGGGCGTAATTTGTTCGGCGAGCTACCGTGTTTCCACAAGCAGGTGCTCTTCGAACGCTTCGCAGCTTTGCCCAGCGACTCCGGCTGTTTTCTCCGTCGCAGGCACTTTGCGGGACGCCGCGAAGAGATTCGGCTCGGCGTAAACTTTGTCAATCAACGCGTACCATTTGCCTTCTGTCACTTCGTTTATCGAAAGTGTCGTCAACGGACATGAGTCCGTGGATGCTGAGTCCCACAACTTCTGGTTCCACCCTAAACGCTGTCCGGGTCCAGCAATTCCACGGCGTTGCCACTGCAGTCGCTGATGTACAGCGACCGGGTTCCATCGCGGTGAGTCTTCAGTTCGCCGTAGTCCGCGGCAGTCGGTGTGACGAACCCTAAATGCGGCGGATGCTGTCCGGGGATTACCAGTGCCAGCGACGCATTCGCAAACTTCAGCATCGCCCATGTTTCGTCCTGATACGCAATTTCGCAGCGGAACGTTTTTCGGTACCAGTCGACTGCTTTGGCAATGTCGTCGACAGAAATCGCGATATGGTGGATCGAGTCAAGTTGATTGGGCATTGTTTTCGTACTCAGGCTGGTTGGTAAAGAGTCTTGAGAGCAGGTTCTTTTGTTCTGTCACAGCAGCATGACCATCCCGTCCATGCCCAGGAGGCGACTGTAAACCGCGATCACCTGCTGGGCGGATTGACACTCGGGTTCCAGAGTGATCGCGACGTGATTCCCGTTTTTTGTCGTTCGAAACGTGTACGGCGGATCAATTTCCATCCGTAACTCGTCCCGGACGCTGGAAACCACTCGGGCGGTGAAGTTACTGTGATCGGTTCCGATGACCTTAAACGTATAGAGGCCAGGAAACGTATGGTTTGCTTCCAGGACTTCGACCGACGGCAGAGTCATCTCATGCTCCTGTAGGGGATATTTGAATTTACGAATCATCGTGTCAGGCCATTCGAAGCCGGTTCCGGTTGGTTTCTGAGCCGCTGGAAGGTAACCTGCTGCCGCATCGGACGGACACCGCTCAAGGCATCGCGTTCGACTGTGGATTGTAACATTTTTTGAGATTCGGAAGCCGGGAAACAGCGATGGAAAGTCAGTGGATTCGCACAACGACAGTCGACACCTTTCGTCAGGATGTCATTGATCAGTCAAACGATGTGCCGGTGGTCGTTGATTTTTGGGCCGAATGGTGTCAGCCCTGCAAACAACTGATGCCCGTGCTGGAGAAGCTGGCGGAAGAATTCGATGGCCGTTTTATCCTGATGAAGATCAATGTGGATGAACTGCCGGAAATCGCCGGAGCATTCGGCGTGCAGTCGGTGCCCTTTGTGATCGCGATGGTTGACGGCGAGCCCGCCAGCCAGATGCCGGGAATCCTGCCTGAACCGCAGCTCAGAGAATGGCTGGAATCATTCTGTGCGTCTCCTGCCGTTGAAGCGTACAACGCCGGATTGCAGGCGGAAATTGCTGGCGACCTGGAAACGGCCGAACTGAGTTTTCGCCAGGCTACGGAACTGGAAAAGGAAACGGCTGCGTTCCGCATCGCGCTGGCTCGCGTGTTGCTGGGGCTGGATCGTGAGCAGGAATGTCAGGAGATTCTGGCGGAACTTCAAAAGCGAGGTTTCCTGGAGCCGGAAGCAGAATCCCTAAAAGAACAGTTGGCCCTGCGAGCCCAGGTAGAAGAATCCGGCGGCACAACTCAGGCGCGGGCTGCACTGGAAGCTGACCCCAATAACGTCGCACTACAGATCACCCTTGCAGAGGCTCTGAGTGTCGACAAACAGTACGGCGAAGCCTGTGAAATGTTGCTGGCGGTGATTGCTGCTGACAGCACAGAAATTCGCGACCGAGCAAAAGACGCGATGGTGGTGATCCTGAGTGCCATGGGGCAGAAGTCTCAACAGGCCGGAGAGTTTCGCCGACGGTTAGCGACCGCGTTTTACTAAGCCCGAAATGCAACACCTTGGAATCTCCTCACCACTAACATCAAGTTAAACGACCGAACATAACAGACACCACTTAGCCTGGTATCTGCTCGATTTCATCTTCCGTCGCCAAAAATCTCCATGTCCCCAGACGTCAAAAACGCAAAAATCAAGCCTCAGACATTGCGAGGTTTTCGCGATTTCCTGCCGGATCAAATGATGGCCCGCGAACGTCTGATCGACGTTGCTCGAGCGGTGTATCGCAGCTATGGATTCGCGCCGATCGATACTCCAGCTTTGGAATATGCGGAAGTGTTGCTGGGCAAAGGCGGCGAAGAATCGGACAAGCAGGTGTTTCGGTTTACCGATCAGGGCGACCGCGATGTTGCCATGCGGTTCGACCTGACTGTACCGCTGGCCCGCTTCTCCGCCCAACACATTCAGGCACTGGGCACACCGTTTCGACGCTATCACATCGCGCCCGTTTGGCGCGGAGAACGTCCGGCCCGTGGTCGATTTCGCGAGTTCATGCAATGTGATTTCGACACCATTGGAACCGCCAGCAACTCTGCCGATATCGAGACGCTGTTGGTCATCAATGACGTGTTCGAAAAGATCGGTATCGAACGTTTCACGATTCGTGTGAACAATCGCAAAGTGCTGAACGGACTGCTGGAAAAGAAAGGATTGCAGGAATACGCCACCGGCATCCTGCGTTGCCTGGATAAACTCGACAAAATCGGCCGCGACAAAGTTGTGGAAGAGATGGTTGAGAGAGTGGGGATCACGGCGGAGCAGGCAGGCGGTGTTCTTGACATGGCTCAACTACAAGGCAGTCCCACAGAAATCCTGTCGTCGCTGGAAGGCATGCTGGCTGGCAGTGAAATCGGCGAGGTTGGTGTCGCCAACCTGCGTGAGCTGTTCGACACGATCACTGCGTGCGGACTTCCGCCCGAACGAGTTTCTCTGGATGTCTCCATCGCGCGCGGGTTGGATTATTACACGGGCACGATCTACGAAACGTTTCTCGGGGATTTGCCAGGTATCGGCAGTGTTTGTTCGGGCGGTCGCTACGACAACCTGACGCAGAAGTTCACGGCGATGGAATTGCCCGGCGTGGGGGCGAGTCTCGGACTGGATCGCATGCTGGCGGCGCTCGAAGAACTCGGGATGACGCAAACGGCATCGACACCGGCTCCTGTGCTGGTGACGATGTTCGAGCGGGATCGAGCGATGGACTACATGCAAATGGGACGCAGACTCCGACAGGCCGGAATTGGGGCCGAGGTCTTTCCAGACGCCAAGGGCATCGGCAAGCAGATGAAGTATGCCAATAATAAGGGATTTGAGGTTGCGTTGATCGCCGGAGCCGACGAGTTCGCGGCTGGAACGTGGCAGGTCAAAGGCCTGAAAAATGGGGCTCAGCAGCAGGCGACGGACGCTGAAGTGGTTGATGTTGTGCGTTCAATTATTGGCACATGACCGTCAATTTGCTGCGGTTCGAAGAATACGGCCCATTTCCCGCAAGTAACTCACACCACCTACTCTTTGTGGATTAACGCAGTTCTTGCAGTAATATTTACGGACTGTCCCGCAATGTTGTGCGCTTCCTGCGCGCAACTTCGCACGGCCGCCGTGGAACGTTTCCGTTGCGTAGCCTGAGTTGCGGGGTGCCGTATTCTCGAAAGGGCGTTGACGATGCTTGAATCGGAACAGAACTCGGACATCGTGTCTGAAGTGGGTCAGGTTTCTGATCGGAATTCCGAATCGACTCAGCATTCCAGCGGAACGCGCAAGCTACAGCGCGTCAGCAAGGCTCCTGAGGATGTTCGGACGGCCAAACTCGCGGCGTTGGACAGAAACCGATCATCGTCCTCTTCCGTCATTAAGCTTCGCAAGCCGGAAGAGTTTGTCGGCGTGACGTTGGCCGACGGTCGCTACAAGGTGAAGTCACAACTTGGCAAAGGCAGTATGGCCTATGTTTTTCTGGCGGCAGACAGCCGGCTGGAAACGGACGTGGTTATCAAAGTCCCGAAGCCGGAGATCTTTACGACAAAGGACTTTCGAGAACGCTTCAAACGCGAGACTCAGTTGCTGGTGAAGTTCTCTCACCCACACGTCGTCAGTGTGCTGGACATCGGCGAATTCGAAAACCTTCCTTACGTCGTGATGCAGTTGCTTTCCGGCGGCAGTCTTGCCGACCAGATGAACGCACATTGCAACGACAAAGGTCAGATGGAGCTGGATTCGTTGAAGCAATGGCTGCCGGGCGTGTCCCGCGCGCTGGATTTTTGCGCACGCAAAGGGATGGTGCACCGCGACGTAAAACCGGCCAACATTCTGTTTGACGAAGACGGCAATGCATTCGTCGCCGACTTCGGTCTGTCAAAGGTGATGTACGGCGACCATGCGGATGCGAATTCATCTGAAACCGCAGCGGGAATCGTTCTGGGAACACCCAACTATATTTCCCCGGAAATTGTGTTGGCAAAGGAATATGACGGCCGCGCTGACCAGTATTCACTGGGGATTTCTGTGTAT
>CALFOL010000231.1 GCA_937919915.1 uncultured Planctomycetaceae bacterium | reverse complement strand
CAAACGCGATATGCACCAGTGAAAGCAGAGTGCCGTGGGCGTGTGCCAGTGTGAACATAAACCGTCGGGTTTCGTTTGAGACATCAAGGTACCATCCGACTTTGAATCCGTGCAGGCCCTCCAGGACGGCTCCAAGGGATAGAAACATCAACAGTGACCACCAACCGAACCGCAGGTGTGACACCGTGGTTTGCGACAAATGCGGATCTGATAATCGGTCTGGCTCGTTTGGGTTTTGTTCTTTTGTCATTCCGAAATCACAATCGGTTTGTTATCGCGCTGTTTCAGCAGTCGCTCAACTTCGTCATGTCGTAGTTGACCACCAGAATCCAGTAATAACGGGCTCAGGTCTGAACCAACATCGTAGTTTAACTGATTCCATCGCGACACGGTGTTCAGTTTGGCTGCCGTCCTGTCTGGTTCCGGGCCAATGTAGTCGAATTCAAAGCCTTCGAATCCTGGCAGTTTTGTCAGTGCTTCGTGAGCAATATACCGAACCATCGAGTAGGGATCCTGCAGGAGCTGCGCTAAGAACGGCGCCTGCCACGAACTACCTGAGGCTGTTTGAGCAGGCTTCCAGCCCATATGCCATGCAGTAACGACACGCTGTGCGGCATCACCGCGCAGGAGCCACAGGAGTGACGCAGCGATTGTCTTTTCGTCGTCACCCATTTCCACCGTTGGGGCTCCGAACCATTCGGTCAGGTGCTCCGCGGACCACTGCAGTGTTCGATCCAGATGGCACAAATTGCACGCATTGGGTCGTCCCAGTTTAAGGCTCGAAGTGATGTCCGGGCTGTCAACACGGTGGCTGCGCATGGCCGTAAACAGAGCGTAGGTCGTGTACGGCATGTGACAGTTATAGCATCGGCTGCCACTGGAATTCGGGGCGTGATGTGTGTGACGTTCTATGTCGTTCTCGTAAGACGCATGACACTGCAGACAGGCGTGGTCCCCTTCCATCTTATTCGCCAACTGGTCGGCAGGGTCACTCTGATGCATCGAATGGCAGGACAGGCACGACATTGTGCCTCGCAGATGGCAGGCTGATTTGATCAGCGCAAGGTACTCGTCGCCACCGACGCAACAAGTTCCATCCTGCCAGAAGTTCGTCAGCTTTTGCTGTTGCCCCTCTTTGAACTCCACAATGACGTGCGATTTCGTGAGGTCGTCTCCCGCCCGATATCGTAACCCGTTGGCGAGAAAATCGGCGGAGTTCCTTGGGTTAAAACTGATATGACACTGCCCGCAGATTTGCGACGAGGCCGTATGGGACAATCTCGCGGGATTCACGATGGTTGGATCGGCCGAGCCATCAAAATGCCGGCGATACCTGTTAACTGGATTGCGGTGATGACGAACGTGTTCTTCGGCTGGCCCGTGGCAGGCTTCACACGAAATACCGAATTCCGCCACCGAACTTTGAAACACGCCAAGATTCTCATTCAGTCTCGGCTGGCCCCCCGTGCTGTGACACTTAATACAGTCGAGCCGCCATTCGGCTGTACTGACGCCGGCATTGGAAGGTTGTGGCGGAGCCAACACCGAATCGTCGCGAGGAATCCAGCGTTGGCCGTCGATGTGGTAGTAGAACGGCAGTTCAATCATTCTGGATTCGTTCGAAATCCAGTACAGCTGCATGTGATGAGAGCCGGTCGTCATCTCAATTCGCCTGGTGAGATATGGTGATCTCGAAGTTCCGAGCACCGACATCGGATCGATTCCTGCAGCGACGTAGCGTTCCTTCCAGTTCGTCTCAAAAACTGTCGCCCAGAACTCATCCCCCCGACGTTCTAGCCGACAGGTCAACGCGTCGTCCTGAAGCTCTACGTTGTCAAACGGTGCCACAACGGCTTTGGGGGTTGCCCGTTGCGTCATCGTGCGATGATAACTGTCGTGCCAGCTTGAGTATTGTCCAGGATGACAACTCCGGCACGTGTCAGATGTCACGAATTCTGTGCTCTTGATCTGATGTGGCAGCTCGAAGCGGGCTTTCCTGGAAGGTTTCTCCTCCCCCGAATCCGGGGACCAGACCGCAGCCGCACCCGCAGTAAGTGCCAGAGCGACGACAACGGTGATCCCGGTTGCGAACA
This sequence comes from uncultured Planctomycetaceae bacterium, assembly GCA_937919915.1. GTDB lineage: Bacteria > Planctomycetota > Planctomycetia > Planctomycetales > Planctomycetaceae > Fuerstiella. The sequence continues at coordinate 2,237 of CALFOL010000231.1, read as the reverse complement.
GTGCCCCCCGCTCATTGGTACCGTTGGAAAGGGGCATGTGGTTGCCTGGAGTTTGGGCCGAATTGACTGCGGACGAGTGCCTACCGCTCCCGAATCTACAGCAAGCGCTGACGCGGGTCAAATCGACTGCTTCCCCAGTAGAATGTTGGAAACCCTGGATCCAGCGGCGCCACTTACTGATCGTTGAGTGGCAAATCTACCTTTCGATTGGTGTGGGAATACCGTTTGGGGTTGCTTAAATCGCGAGGAGCACGGCTTCGTGGCGGCATTCACCGAACGTTCTATTATTTGTCCCTGGCAATCCCTGCCGCGTAGATCGCTCTGCGGTTGGCACTGGTCATTGCGACCTTTTCCATGGTCGTCGTTGTCTTTTCCGTAAGTGACTCCAACACCAATTTGACCGCCTGCTCGGGGGGATGGCCCATTCGGGTCAGCAGCTCCACCAGATCTTCTTCGAAACGTTTTTGCGAGCCGCTGCCAAATGTTGTGCGACTGAAACTCATAATATCTTCGAAGCCCACATCGTTCAGCGAAACCAACTCGTACCACTTCCCATCGACCTGCACCTCAGCAAACTGATCACGCCAGCGAACTGCGGAAAAGGGTGAAAGTTTCGGGTAGCCATCGCCGTCCCGATCGCCGATTCGTGATGCCTTCTGTCGCAGACCGAGCTGCAGTAGTGTCAGTGTTTGTGCCTTTCCATCTTTGATGTCGCCAAACACCAAAGACGCTTCGACTTCCATGTAAAACCATTCCACTTCGCTGCGAGCGAAAACCTGTGTGGTCGGCTGGTTAGTCACACCCACCATCAATCTCGTCCCGTCACGGCGGACGTCAAAGACAAATTGCGGGGACAGCTGGTAACGGCCAACATAGCGATCCATGACATCGGTATTAGTCTGCACGTGCTTTTCTGAAGAAGGAGCAGTCACTTGCATCCCGGCCTTCATTTGAATCAACTGTTCCGCCAGCATTGTGATGTTGTGACATGCAGTGTTGCTTAAAACACAGACGCCCAGATTGAGTTCTCGGTTGATGAATATTGCTGCAGAAAACCCGCCGGTTTGACCGTGACGGAATCGAGTCTGACCGTCGCGAGCAATCGACCATCCCAGCCCCATCCCGAATTCACGACCAATCGATTCGGCATGTTTTTGAAACGCCAAATCAATGGACTTACCGAGTCATCATCAGACGGCTTCAGGTTGGCGATCATAAAACGGTTCATGTCCGCAATGCTGGCGTGGATTCCACCGGCACCCGGCGTATCTGCACAGTGCCACGGCGTGGCTTCAGCGCCCTTCTCTGTATGTCCAACTGCCAGCCTGGATTGATCGTCATTGAGCTCTACCTTCGTTGAAGACATTTCCAGTGGCCCCGTCAACCGATCCAGCAACATCGCGTCGTAACTGTCTGCACCCGACTTGCGTGTTAGCAGGCACCCCAGATACGACATTCCCAAGTTGGAATACTCATGGTGCTTCCCAGGAGCTCTGAGCAGTTTGTGCTGGTTTAGAAACTCACCAGCCAACTGTGACGTGTAATCCCAATAAGGGTCAGCTGTCTTTGAGAACGGCATGTTGTCCGCAATTCGCGGCAGCCCGGACCGATGAATCGCCAGATCCAGCAGCGTGATTCCGCGGTCGCCATGGCTCGGCATCGTAACGACCGGCGGCATCAATTCAGCGGCCGGTGTGCTTAGCTTGACCTCGCCGCGATGAATGGAATTGGCCAGCAGGATTCCGGTGAAAGCTTTGGACAGCCCGCCAATTTCGTACAGCGTTTCGTCGGTCGCTGACTGTGCTTCGGCGGACCTGGAGCCAGTAGCGTGACCGAAATGCTGCGTCTCTGAAATCAGCTTTCCGGAAGGATCGAGCGAAACAATCCCAATCGACAGTCCGGCAACTTCTTTCGATTCGATCATCGGTTGTGCCAGATCAGCCTCCGAAGTTGCCACGCGTGTTTGTGCGATCACGTCCTGGTCGAAGTTAGTTCGCATCGCCCAGCAGGCGACAACAACCGAAACGAAAAAGATTGTGTAGCCGATTTGATTCTTCACAGGATCATTCCTAAATGAGTTGAGAAACAGAGTCTACTCAATGCGGGAGGCCCGCAACTCTTTCGAGCGACCGCTCAGGATTTTCCGAAGATGCGCGCCGTGCACATAATTTCGAGTAAGGCTCTAGAAGTGGATCCATCAATTGATGTGGGATGGGGTGGGAGAATGATTTGTTTGC
>CALFOL010000230.1 GCA_937919915.1 uncultured Planctomycetaceae bacterium | reverse complement strand
ACTTGGGAATACCTTTTCCATGTACGGTGTGGGTTCATCGATTTCGAACCACTCTCCGACATGTTCCTCCAGGATACTTGGAGCGAACGGTCGGAATTTCTCGCGATGTTTGATTCGCAGGTTGATGATGTCTCGCATATCTGTGCGACGTGGATCCGCCAGCAATGTTCGGTTGCCCAGTGCTCGAGCCCCAAATTCCATGTCGCCCTGAAACCATCCAACCACATTGCCCTCGAGCAGCAGGTCTGTTGTCTGACTGACAAGATCGTCATCTTCCAGTTGCTCGTACGGGACGCCAGCTGCTCTTGCTGCGTCGACTGCTTCGCTGCGAGTCGAGCTGCAGCCCAGATAAGCGTGATCCTGAACGAATCCTCTTGGCATTCCCAGAATGCGATTCCACACATAGAACGCTGCCCCAAACGATGTTCCGTTGTCCGCCGCTCCGGCGGGGACATAGACGTTTTCAAACGGGGTTTCTCGCGTGATCTTGCCGTTCGCGACAGAATTCATCGCGACGCCGCCCGTCATGCACAGGTTGTTGCACTTCGTTTTGTCATGCAGTCGTCTCAACAGATGCATGATGATTTCTTCGGTGACGACCTGCAGCGACCTGGCAATGTTGTCATGTCGCTGAGTCATTGGCTCTGACGGATCCCGTCGCGTGCCGAGGTCTTTTTCCAGCAGGTCACTGAAGAATGGTTCGATAATTGGCGCGCCGTCATTCCATGCCATTTTCACACCGCGTTTGTGGTGCGTAAAGTAATCGAGATTCAATTCGAACGTGTCACCTTTGGGTTTGATCATGCGCCGAATGATGTCAGCGAATTCCGGCTCTCCATACGGAGCCAGTCCCATGACTTTGTATTCGTCGCCGTAGTACGGAAAGCCCAGGTACATCGTGATCGCGGTGTACAGGAATCCAATGGAATGTGGGAAGTAGACGCGAGACTTTTCTTCCCAGGATGTGCCACGTGCCATCGCGGTCATGGTGCTGGTGAAGTCCCCCATACCATCGACCGACAGAACGGCGGCTTCATGAAAGGGAGAGATCAGGAAACCAGCTGCGATGTGTGTCTGGTGGTGTTCGATCTGATGCAGTTTCGCTTTGAGTTCCACAGCTGGCAGTCCCACGGCGTTGGCGAACTGTTCACGAATTCCCAGCACTTTGCCCTGTCGAGATAACCGATCGATAATGGCTGACGGATGTGGAAAGTGGCGGGCTACAAACCCAAAACGCCTGAGCATATTGGCGCGAGGATTAAACGAGACGGCGACGTGGTCAATGTCGGTCGGCAGTATATCGGCCCGTGTCAAACACCAGCGAATCGATTCCGCCGGAAACCCCGCCCAGTGCTTGATGCGATTAAATCGCTCTTCCTCAACGGCAGCCACAAGCTGTCCATCGACCACCAAAGCCGCGGAGGCATCTCCGTGATACGCATTGATTCCAAGAATATTCATATGTTGTTGGAGCCTGTGTATCACGTGACCAAAGTCAAAACCGCAGTCAGATATGACGACAGGATACCGTCAAACTGACCGAATACGCTTATGTTGCCCCCTGAAATTCAGGAGTCAATTTGTGTGGCGGGGGATCGGTCAATCGCATTGTATCGATCCTGAATTGTATGGGCGGTAACGATTCGTTTATGAATTGCACCGCCGATCCCAGGTGACGGCGGTTTTCTCCATGCAACCGGCAGCACATGCCTTTGGAATCCTGTTAATCTGAGAGCCGGTCACGAATTCGCCTCGCTTTTTCAGCGTGCCGGTCTGCCAGACTGGGTTGTCCCAATTCCTGGTAACATCGGCTGAGGGATTCGTGCAATTTTTGATCTTCAGGGAATTTCGCAAGAGCGTATTCGAGGTCACTGAGAGCTTCTTCGTAACGTTGCAGCCGCGTCAGCAGTTGCCCCCTGGTTTCGCGGAATGCGTGACTGTTGGGAAACTTCTGCAGAACATCCGTAATCAGCTGCAGGCCGGATTCAAGGTCCCCATCTTCAGTCAGGATCTCCTGGTATGCCAGGTTGTTGGCCGCAAATACCAGATTGTTGTCTAGCTGATACGCTTGTTTCATGTGCAGCAGTCCGGACTCGCCACGCTGCATTTGGCGCGATCCCAGGACGAAGTGTACGATCGCCGTGTGTCGTCCGGATGTCAGTACACCCTCCAGAATTGCGTCTATTCGGTCACTGCCACCTTCCAGTGCGAAATCGGTCAGTTCAGCCAGAGCGTGGGGAGATTTCGGGTCGGCTTTGATGGCTTGTTCCAGAAAGCCAAGCAGGTCGTAAACACCGAGTCCCTCGGCCTTGGTTTGTCGGAACTGAGCAAGATAAACTTCTGAAAGCGTTTTGTGCCATTCCCCTTCCGGATCGAGTTTCATGCCCTGTCGCAGTGCTTGCTCTGCCGACTTATAGTCTTTCAGCCAAACCATTGCTTCAACTAAGTTTCTGCGTGATTCACGGTCACGAGGAGTGTTGGTCACGATTGGTTTCAGATAGTCCGCTGACAGTTTGGCTGCGGTGCTGGCTGCCGGAAGAAAGTTAATTTGCTGACACGTCGTGAACAGATCGTGGTAGTACTTTGGATTTCGGACAGCCGCGTCGCGCAGTGCTTCCAGAGCCTCCTTATGAGAACCCGTGGCCCAGTAACACTTTGCGAGCATCATGTCGACCTCGCCACTCGCACGCTCTGTCGCTCTCGCATTCAGCAGATGATTGATCGACAGAATCACTGCGTCTGTTGTGACCTCGGGCGCGTCCATGATCTGCTTTGCGAACCAAAAATGCGCCGGGCCGTAGCCGCGGTCGTCACTCGGAGCTATCTGATTTAGGATTGCATTACTGCGATCAGTCTGTCCGGTTTCTCGCAGCCACATGGCCAGTCGAAATCGGTCGCCGTCAGTCGGACGCAGGCGGACCAGGCGATCAAACAGAATGACTCCACGTTGTTCGTCATTGTTGCTGAACGCCTCTTCGGCCTCAGCCCGATAGACATGTTCCAGGCTCTTTTCGCGGTTGCGAACAAAGAACAGCAGAGGCATCACAATCAGGAAGCTCAACAGCGCAGGGAAACCCAGAGCCAGATCACCCCACTCGCGTGCGCGTTTTGTTTTGAAGACAGACTCAGCCATTATCGGTTTCTCCTGTCAACAGGTCATCCGGTGTTGTGTTGTCAACTGAGGGATCTGCACCAGCAGGCGATTCTGTATCTTTGGTTTGTGTGATGAATCTGCGAAGGGTGTGGAACAA
>CALFOL010000229.1 GCA_937919915.1 uncultured Planctomycetaceae bacterium | reverse complement strand
AGCGGTGCTGAAGATGCCGTGCATGTTCCGGCGTTGTCAGCAGTTGATTGACTAACTGGACGCGTTTGTCGAGATGGTCATTCTGCAGAAACGCAAGTGTTTGTTCGGCAGACGGAATTCGCCCGCTAAGATCCAGGTAGAGTCGCCGAACGAATTCTTCATCGCTGCAAACAGCACTGACGATCGAAGCATAATCAGTGGTCGCCGCTGCGATCATTTCGTCAATGCGTTGATGCAGTGGAGCCGAATCACCCTCGGCTCGCGCGTTTGTAACGAGCGGCGATGCTGCGCAGCAAAGCAGAAGTGTGAGGCGGGAAGCAAGCATGGAGGGAATTCGGCAGGGGTTGAAGAAAGGGAGCCTTTCATTCACTGGACGATCTTAACACGCCGTTACCACGCTTGTACAACCAAAAAACGCTACTGCGTCTTTACGGGCGCAGCCACGGACTGTGGCTCCTGTCTGATAACCCAGTTTAACCCATAGCACGGAGGCGAGGCTTCGCTGCATCCGTTGCAACAGCCTCGCCTCCGTACTACGGGTTAAACGCAGGGTCAATTGCCTAAATCCACGAGCATTCGTGACTGCACCACGCCTTTGCTGCAACAGGCTCACGGCCATCCGCGGGAAAACTGCCCCCGTTCGACGATTGTAATTGAACACTTACAAAACTACGAACCGAGCATGGCAGTTCCCCGACTCAATGAAGACAAACGCGCACACTTTCTGCCCGTGATCGCTCAGTATTTTTCTGACCATGGTTACGATGGGTCGACGACGGCGGGAATCGCCAAAGCCTGTAGCGTACGACAGAACGTGCTGTATCGTATCTGGGCTGACAAAGAAGCGATGTTCGTGGCTGTTATTGAGTTCATGCATGCCTACACAATCGATTTCTGGGAGAACATCGCTCCACAGGAAAACGAGACGAAGGTGGAAGCCATTCTGCGTCTGCAGTCGAAGGATCACGGCGTGATGCGATTCTACAGAATCGTCTACTCCGGGCTGTTGCAGGATTCGAAAGAAATCCGCAAGGCGATCCGCAGAATGTACCAGGGAATCCACAACTACATCGAACAGACAGTCGAATCACACCGACTGGAACGCGGAAAAACGGACAGCCAGTTCAATGCGGATGTCGCAGCTTGGGGCATGATGGGACTCGCCGCGATGGTCGACATTCAGCGGGAATTGCGAATCAAATCCCAGGACTCACGCGAAACACTGTTGAGATCAACGTCGCTGGAAGGGTTCCTGGAGTAAGCGGACTCTTCCCTTTTTGGGACACAATGTCAGCAGTCACCTACAACGACGGGCAGGTAATAGTCTTATCACGACAGCAGCAGCAGCAGCAGCAGAATCCAGACTCACCGCCGCGCCGGATAGCATGGCTGTGCCACGCCGTAGACGCACGCCATTTGGCAGCACTTGATCCGTCTGTCGCGCACCTGACGAACGAGGCTCTCGAAGAATACTTCGAACCGCGGGGTGGATTTGCGAACCCGGCTGTCATGAGTTGCGTTGAAGTGCAATCCCGGACGGGAGCAAAGACGCTGTTGTATCCCATTCTGCTGCCAGTAACATCGCAGTGGATGAAGCGGCGGATCGAATCTCGGCGACGACAGGAATGCCAGGTGTTGATCCAGAAAGGAGTCGAGCTGGCGCGGTATCTGGATTGTGGCGTCGTGGCATTGGGGCAATACACTTCCATCGCAACGCGCAACGGCCGCAGCATCGATTCTTACGGCATGGGAGTGACCACGGGCAACCGCTATGCGGTCGCACTCGCGATTCAGGGAATCAATCGGGCACTGCATGAGCGAGTTCTGACTACTCAGAACCAAACGCTGGTGATTGTTGGAGCGGCAGGAAACATCGGCCGCGCGTGCGCCGAAATTCTGACACCGCAGTATCGGCAAACGATTCTGCTGGGCAGCCGGAAAAGCGCCTCGCGGCAACGGTTGCAGGAGATCGCTGCTGCTTTACCACGTGTTGAAGTCGCTGTGGAAACGGACGCGATTGCCCGCGGGGACGTCGTCCTCGTCTCGACAAACAGCGTCACGACGCCGTTAAACGCCTCACATTTCAAAGCCGAGGCCATCGTCTGTGATGTTTCTGTGCCCGCGAATCTGGACTTGAGGGTCGCGACGCTTCGACCTGATCTGGAGATTCTAACTGGCGGCATCGTGCGTCTGCCGTTTGGTGAGGAACTCCACATCAAGGGATTCCCGTTGCCGACCGGCTACACGTTCGGGTGTAAGCATTCGCTTATATGTTTTCGCACATAACAACCTGCGAACTGCCCTTGCGTTACGCATTGGCCTGAAATTGATATATGCGTTTACTTGTGCGCGGGTGCTTAGAAGGGCGACGTGCTACTTACAATCGATTCCGCAGGTTCACACCGCCGAACGAAGTCGGCCGCGGGCTCTCAACGCAGTGGATTCAGTCCGTTGCGAAGGGATCACAAACCATTTTGCGAGGCTTGTCGGCGTGTCCCGGAACCGTCCGCGGGACAGCTCGTGTCGTTCGCACAGCGAAAGAAGCCGTTCAGTTGCCGCCCGGATCGATTCTTGTGTGCCCACACACAGACCCCGGATGGACTCCTGCCTTGAGTCGCGCCGCAGGAGTCATCGCGGAAGCGGGCGGAATGTTGTCACACGCCGCGGTCATCTGTCGCGAATTTGCGTTGCCAGCAGTTTTGTCGGTCCCCAGTGCATGCACTCATATTCCCGATGGAACGTCAGTCATTGTTGACGGTGACGAGGGTGTGATCCGTCTGCTGGATTGAAAGGTGGCAAAGACTCCGTTGAGGAAAGACAGCATGAGTCTTTAAGCGGGCTCTCCAGGCAACGTTTAACGACGTGGCACCTCTCCTGATCGAATGCGTCGGAACCAACACTCTATATGGTATTGCCGGTTTCTGTTTCTGCACAGCCGACAGGGAAATCATGATTACGCGTAAACTTTTCGTTCCGGGCACCTCCGTCGATTGCCTAACCAACCTGCAATTCTCCTTGCATTGCCGGAATTAATTTTTATCAGGCAAGTCTTTGATGGATCGTTCGATGGTACACAGGTGAGGAGCTGCGCAGTGACATCTTAATTGACGCCATCGATTGTTTTTCGCGCAGGCCGCAAAGTTTCTCACGTCGGAGATCGACAACGTGGATGATATGACCCGGATTTTCGTTCAATGGCCCGCAGCGATTCCGCGGCAGGGGACCGTCGTCACGGCCTTTGGGGAATCCGTGCCGTTTAGCGACTACATGCTGACAAACGAACTCGTGCTACTCATACGATCGCAGCCGGACGC
>CALFOL010000228.1 GCA_937919915.1 uncultured Planctomycetaceae bacterium | reverse complement strand
GATCGCGCAGTTTGAACTTGCGTCCCGCATGCAAATGTCGGTTCCGGATCTGACCGATCTCAGCACCGAAACGCAATCCACGTTCGACCAATACGGACCTGATGCCCGGCGTCCCGGCAGCTTCGCATCAAACTGCATTCTTGCTCGCCGAATGCTGGAACGCGATGTTCGTTTTGTGCAGCTGTACCACCGCGGCTGGGATCAGCACTACAACCTGCCCAGTGACATTCGGCTACAATGCCGGGACGTCGACCAGCCCTGTGCTGCTTTCATTCGCGACCTCAAGCAGCGTGGTCTGCTGAATGACACTTTAATCGTTTGGGGCGGTGAATTCGGCAGAACGATCTACAGTCAGGGAAAGCTGGAACGGGACAACTACGGACGCGACCACCATGGTCGATGCTTCACCATGTGGCTTGCCGGCGGAGGTATTCGGCCCGGGATGACATATGGAAGCACCGACGACTATTCCTACAACGTCGCGGAGAATCCGGTTCACGTCCACGATCTGAACGCGACGATCCTGCACTGCCTGGGCGTCGACCACACGCAGCTAACTTTCCAACACAAGGGCCGCCAGTTTCGTCTGACAGACGTGCACGGCGAAGTTGTCAAAGACGTATTGGTGTAGGCCATGCGGTTACAGCATATTACGCTGACTTGTGGCCGCGGTGAACGGTTTTCGACAGCAAATCGCCTGCTCCCACGAGCCACGCTCATCCACATGCTTAGTAACCTGCTCTAACCTAACCTAACCTAACCAATGATATCCTGGATCGGCTGGCCGAAATCGATTTCCAGTCGCTTGTGGCCGGGGACTTCCAGCTTACGTGGATCGAGTCCGAGTTGGTGCAGAATGGTCGCGTGAATATCGGTGACGTAGTGTCGGTTTTCGACCGCGTGGAATCCGATTTCGTCGGTGGCGCCGTGGGCGATGCCGCCTTTGAGTCCGCCGCCAGCCATCCACACAGAAAATCCGTACGGATGATGATCGCGGCCGTCGGATTTTTCTGATCCCGGTGTGCGACCGAATTCAGTCGCCCAAACGACGAGAGTTTCTTCGAGCAGTCCTCGCTGTTTGAGATCTTTCAACAGACCGGCGATGGGTTTGTCGACTCGGCCACAGTTGCGTGTGTGGTTTTCTTTCAGTTTTGTATGAGCATCCCAGCCGCCTCCGCCACCACCGCCGTCATAAATCTGCACGAAGCGAACACCACGTTCGACAAGACGTCGAGCCGTCAAAGCCTGCCGCCCCATTTGTTTCGTGGCCGTTTGATCCAGCCCGTAGGTTTCCTGCGTCAGCTTCGTCTCTTCCTTCAAATCAACAACTTTGGGTACGGACATCTGCATGCGAAACGCCAGTTCATAAGCTTTGATCCGAGCTTTCAGTTTCGCGTCGTCCGGATACTGAATGGCTGTGAACCGATTAAGGTCCTGGAGCAGATTCAGTTGGTCACGGCGTTCGCAAATACTAACGCTCGCACCTGGTGTGCCGAACGGCAGTGGGTTATTCGGATCCAGAGTCATTCTGACGCCCGCATGTTCCGGCCCCAGATAGCTGCCGTCGTGAGCTCCGACTCCACCACAGCAGTCACCGGGAGGCGAACCCAGCACAACAAACTGCGGCAGGTTGTCGTTGAGGCTGCCAAGTCCATAGTTGACCCATGATCCGATGGACGGATAGAAGCCGTCGAAGATGTGTCTGCCCGTATGAAACTGCAACTGAGCGGCATGGTCATTGTCTGTTGTCCACATCGATCGCACCACAGCGATGTCGTCGATACAACTGCCGACGTGAGGCCACCAGTCGCTGACTTCGATCCCGCTTTCACCCCGTCGCTGATACCCAATTTGCATCGGATAAAGCTGAGCCATCATCTCGCGGGGCTTTCCGCCGAAGTCGCGCACGTTCTTCCGATAGAACGGCGATTCGAGAACCTCGGCGCCGAACGGCGATTCATCGATCGTCATTCCGGCATATTTGTTAAGGGCTGGCTTGGGATCGAAAGATTCCACGTGGCTGGTGCCGCCGTTCATGAAGAACCAGATGACGTTCTTCGCTTTGGGCGAAAACTGTGACTGGCCCGGCACTGCGTTCGTCCCTTCCGCCGCCACACCATCGCGCTGCAGCATGGCTCCGAGAGCCAGTCCGGTGAATCCCAAACCACCATCGGCGAGAAACTGACGACGTGGAATTCGGCCACCGGGAAAGTTGTTGGATGAATTCATCAGGGCGTTACCTAACCGTCACGAAATCGTTGTGTAAGAACAGAACGTGAATAAGATTCTCCCTGGCGCGAGCGCGAGGATCCGTTGCCGGCTTTCGTTTTGCGGAGCCGCCAGCCGAGAACACCTGTGTTGCATCCGTTTCCAGGAGAATCGAATGCTCCGTGAGAAACGTTTCACAGCGAATTTGCTCTTCCGTCGATGGCTTTCTGCAAAGCACGGTCTCAAAGGCCGCGGTGACGAAGTCGGCAGGCTGTTTCGCGTTCGACAGATTTTCCGCCAGTGTTCGAGCGGCATCCAGTGTCAAACCGCTGTTCATCATTGCCAGTGCTTGCTGCGGAACGACGCTTTCCTTCCGCTGATAGCAGCCGTTCGGGTCGGCGACATCGAAGGCTTCCAGCATCAGCATCTTCTCATTGGGAGTGTTGCGAAAATAAAGACTTCGTCGCAGAATCTTTTCGCCATCGGTTTCCGGAATCTCCGGCCCGCCCATCTTGAGATCTAATCGCGTTGACAGGAACAGCGTTGAATCTCGCACAACTTCGGCTTCCATCCGACGAGAATTCATCCGCCACAGGAAACGGTTGCCGGGATCGTTTGCTTTTGCATCGCTCAATACGCCCGCGGCTAGCGCCGTCGGCTCACGACTCTGAGCTTGGCTGGACATCCGATACGTGGCCGACAACACCAGTTTTCTGTGCAGAGATTTCATACTCCAGCCGCTTGAAATCAGCTCCGCCGCCAACCAGTCCAGCAGCTGCGGATGAGTCGGTTGCCGCCCATTCAACCCGAAATTATCAGGCGTCGCAACCAACGGCTGGCCGAAGTGTCGTCCCCAGATATGGTTCACGGCAACGCGAGCTGTCCGAGGATTGTCACGATTGACAATCCACTCGGCCAATCCACTTCTGCGGCCAGTGCTGGTCCTGGGGAACTGTTCACCAATCGGTGTGTAGTCGCCCGTGGCTGCTGTCGCAGCTTCTTTCGCCGCCGTCAAAGCTTGTTCTGCCGCTGCCTTTTGCTTCTCATCGCGGCCTGCTTTTGCCAGAGACGCCTGGGCACGTAGAACAGCGACGGCCAGCTCAGCCGCCCGGGCTTCATTCGGCAACGCCGCGGAATCAAGCTTGCCGTTGACGTACTTCTCGACATCGGCGGCGAGACGTTTCCGCACAGACTGAACTTCACCTCGGGCCACATTCAGCTCCGCCTCAGCAACGGCGACGGCCTGAATCGCGTCCCGTTGTTTGCGAGCCAGCGTTTCAACAGATTCTGCGTGCTTCGTGATGCGGAGTTCCAGAAATTCCGCGGCCCCCTGGTGAACCCACAACGCAAAGCGACCGTTCCGCCGTTCGACCGGCATTGTGTAGTCAAGTTCGCGTTCTCCATTCAAATCAATCGACAGGCTGGAACCGACAGCAGAAACATCCAGACCTGTTTCTTCGCCCAATTTCAGTGACGTCGAAACGATGCCTTCCGTGGGATAAGTCTGTTTGCCGTCGACGCGATGAAACGCCTGAACACTCTGCCGACTGTCGCCGATGCTGGTGTAGATGTCCTGCGAATTCCCCTTGTCCTGGTAATCAAAACTGAAGCCAACGGATCGATATGTCCCGGGGCTCAGCGTTCGATATCGCAGGTGAATATGCACGTCAGCCGGAAGCTGAGTCTTCGAGACCATCGTAGCGAAACTCGTCACGTCGGTCTGAGACAACCTTCCGTCCGCATAGGTCCACGTGCCGTTCACCGTTTCCCACTTGTCCGGTCGCGCGGCAGAGAAGTCGTCGTGCAGCACCACATCCGGTTCGCTGGTTGAAGCAGGCGACGCAGCCCTGTCGGCCGTCTCGGCTGCAGTCAGTTTGGCGGATGCCTTGTCAGCGGCGTGTGTCGCGGTTTGAAGTGTTTCCGTTGCCGCTGTCACCGCGGCGTCCGCCTTCTCAAGCAACGTCTCACGCACTCCACTTCGCAGTAACGGATACCACGTTTCTACAGGCAAATCGATCGGCGAGACGTCGACCGATCCTCCCAGAGCCGCTGGAATTCCAGGCGTTAACGGATTCGATTCATCCGGGAATCGGTCGTCTCCACGGTCAAACCGGAAGGTCTTTGCGTCGGGCATTTTGTCGTAAACCAAAGCCACGCCGTCGTTGAGAACCTGTCCGAGTGTGGCATCCTTCTGTTCTGTCGTGATTGCCGAGACCGGGTCCGTGCGGACATCGTGCGGTTCGAAGAAGGCTCGAAAGCGATAATATTCTTCCTGAGTGATCGGATCGAATTTGTGGTCGTGGCAGCGGCAGCAGCGAAACGTCAGCCCCAGAAACGCCTGGCCGGTGCGTTCCACGGTTTCAAACATCCAGACGTTGCGATCGAACTTGTACCAGTTGCGCCCGAGAAATCCTGTCGCTGGCAAAACGGAATTGTCGTCGCCGGAAATCTCATCCGCCGCCAGCATTTCACGGATCATCCGGTCGTAGCCTTTGTCGGTATTCAGAGATGCCACGATCCAGTCACGCCACCGCCAAATGTGGCGTTGACTGTAGCGAATTTCGTTGATGGCACGACTGCCGTACCAGTCACTGTATCGCCAAACATCCATCCAGTGACGCCCCCATCGTTCTCCGTATTGCGGACGCGACAACAGATCGTCAACGATGGTTTCGTACGCCGACGGTGAATTGTCGACGAGAAATCCGTGCAGTTCTTCGCGAGTGGGAGGCAAGCCGATCAGGTCCAGAAATACGCGACGCATCCAGACCGTTCTGTCCACCTCTGGAACCCCGGACAGACCTTCCCGGTCTCGAACGGCGGCTACGAAATAGTCGACCTCGTTGCGACACCAGTCCGGTTGTTTCACAACGGGCAGCGGCGGTCGGTTGTTCGGCTGATACGACCACCATGACTGCGGATCCGTTTGCGGCGATTCTTCTTCCGGTAACGGAGCTTCGTCGAGAATCCAGTTCCGAACCAGGTCGATCTCGGCGGAAGTCAGCCGAGCTCCTTCGTTTGCCGGAGGCATCTGAAATCCTGCGTCACCAGTGAGGACGTCGATCAAAAGGCTGTCTTCCGGTCTACCTTTGATGACGACGGATCCCGACTCTCCTCCCTTGAGTAACGATGCAGCCGTGTCCAGCCGGAGTCCACCCTGTTGTTTTAATGCGCCGTGACATGCGTAGCACTTGTGCTCGAGCAGCGGCTTGACGTCCCGCAGATAGTCAGCAGCATTCGCTGGTGACAACGAATGCTGCGTCAGGGCGATCAAGAGAACGAATCGCAGCAGCCGTTTCATCCGGCAGACCCTTCACACCTGGAGATTACGCTCAGTAAGCCACCAGCATATCGCATGCAGCGTGTCTAAACAATTCTGTCGTATGGATCATTTCGTTTTACAAAAGCGAGGAACCAACGTTGCTTCGTACGCGGGACGAGGACACGGGCACGCATGACCGGTGTTAAATCTGCTATGCAAACGAAACAAGGGTTGCAGCTTTCACTGCAACCCTTCCGCGTAATGTTCATGCTTCACAGCTTTGTGTCAGATGGTCACAGCTGCAGTGGCACTCGCAATTTGTAGATCGCCTCGCTGATGTCGCCCGACAGAACTCGCAGATGTTCACGATGGTCTGTGTTACAGCGTCCCAGGTATGCGTACAATGCTCGCCATTCTTCAACCAGGTCCGCCGTCTCTTTCTTCAGCTGAGCAGCTCGCGGTTGCGACTGCAGCATGCCGTGAATGCGTTCAGTACGTTTGACAAACTTGCTGGATGCCTCCAGTGCCTGAGTTGAGAACGATTGTCGATCTCGTGTCAACCACTGACGAACGTCGTAGTCCATGTGGTCAGCAAGGTTCTCCAAAGCAGCAGCCATTGGGATCATCGCTCGCGTGTCCAGAGTTGACACAGTGCCTGCGATGTTCAGTTCGTTTCGCAAAGCGACAATGCCATCTTCGATTTCTCGCAGCACCACTCGGCCAGCAGAGCTTCGCAGGGGCTCAAATGCACGCACAAAAGCAGCACCGTATTCTTCGACGTATTGATAACAGTTCAGCAGAGCTCGTTCATCTTCTCGCCGATTCACACAGTCCAGGAAGTTCTGCACTGTTCCGTAGAACTCGTCAGACGTCTGCAGAATGCTGCTGACGTCTTTGAAGTTTAACAGCAATTTCAAGGGAACTCGGTTGTAGAATTCGTCGACATCCCGATTCAAAGCGGTAGCGATTTGCAGCAGATTTGCATTGCTGGTCTTTTGTTCGATCCACAACAGGTCATGTACGTTGCTATTGGCCATCAGGATGTC
>CALFOL010000227.1 GCA_937919915.1 uncultured Planctomycetaceae bacterium | reverse complement strand
GCACACTGATGTCACTTCATGTTCACGAACTCAGTTTTTTTCGGTTACCGATGGAAACGCGGTTTCCGTTTCGATACGGCATTGCGTCGATGACTCGGTTACCGCATCTGTTTGTTGTGGCTGACGTCGAGATCGACGGTCGCCGTGACACGGGTTTCAGCGCCGAAGGATTGCCGCCGAAATGGTTTACCAAGAACCCGGAGACGACGTTCGACGACGACGATTTGCCGGGAATGTTGTTGGTGATTCGTCATGCCGCTTCTGCCGCTATTGATATCGGTTCGCAAACGACATTCTTCGACTGGTGGCGAGAGCTGTACGAAACGCAGTACTCCTGGGCCCGCGCAACCGACTGCCCTCCCCTTCTGGCGGGATTGGGATTCAGCCTCATCGAGCGTGCTGTCATTGATGCTTTCTGTCGCGCGAGACGGTTGCGATTCTTCGACGCACTGCGTGACAATGCCTTCGGTATCGAACTCGGCTGGATGCGCGAGGAACTGACAGGATTGCAGCCTGTGGACGTGCTTCCGGCGGCACCGCGCGCTGAGGTTTCGGTCCGGCACACAATCGGGCTGGGGGACCCTTTGCGGGATGACGATGTCGCCGACGATGAACAGGTGATGGATGGCCTCCCACATTCTCTGGCTGCCAACATTCGCGCGTATGGCTTACGTTATTTCAAGATTAAACTGTGTGGCAAACTGGAAGTTGACCGCGATCGGCTGCGTCAGATCGCTGAAGTGATGGCTCGGGAGGTTGCGGGGCCGCCGAGCTTCACACTGGACGGAAACGAAAACTACGCGACTCTGGCAGAGTTCCGGGTGGAATGGGAGGCGCATCGAAGCGATCCGGTTCTGCGAGAGTTCTTTGATCGGGGGTTGTTGTTTGTTGAGCAACCGATTCACCGCGACGCGGCGCTGGCCGACGGGGTGAAACGGGAACTCGACAACTGGACAGACGCGCCGCCGATAATCATTGACGAATCCGACGCTGATCTCTCTTGCCTGCCGCGGGCACTTCAGCTGGGCTATAGCGGGACGAGCCACAAGAACTGTAAGGGCGTCATCAAGGGGCTGGCACAGTTGGCAACGATCTCGCTGCGGCGGAGTCAGGGAATAGACAGCATTCTGTCGGCAGAAGATCTTGGCAACGTCGGTCCGGTTGCACTGCTTCAGGATCTGGCTTCCGTTGCCGCATTCGGCATCGAGCACGTTGAACGAAACGGCCATCACTACTTCGCGGGGCTGAGTATGTTGCCAGCGCAGGAACAGGAACGAACGCTGCAGCATCACTCGGATTTGTATACACGATCAAAGACTGGTTTCCCTACGCTGTCGATTAAGAAGGGTCGCTTGGATTTGACCAGCGTGAATGCTTCAGCCTTTGGTGTCGGCGAGCATCCGGATGCGTCTCTGTTTGAGGAGTGGGATCTTCAGGAGTAAGACACAGGAAGCGGTATTCGTCGGACCGCGTTTCCGTTTTTCCGAAATGACTGTCCCGAAAAGGACTCGGGAGGCTTTCCAACGCATCATTGTCTGTTGAAACTATATCCGTGGAAGTCCCGCCACCGGCGGTTCCTCCAACCAACCAACACCAGCCCGCCTGCAAAGTCACATCATGAGCGAACCCGCCTCCGTACGACCGTGGTAC
Source organism: uncultured Planctomycetaceae bacterium (assembly GCA_937919915.1). GTDB lineage: Bacteria > Planctomycetota > Planctomycetia > Planctomycetales > Planctomycetaceae > Fuerstiella. The sequence goes on along the minus strand of CALFOL010000227.1, from coordinate 4,872 downwards.
ACCCTCATCGGTCCCGGATTGATTACTGCCTGTGTCGTGATTGGACCAGGCAGTATCGTTACCAGTTCCAAGGTCGGCGCGGCCAACAACTTTTCGATGCTGTGGGTGATCGCGGTGTCGGTCGCCTTTATGATGGTCTACATGGTTCTGGGGGCGAAGCTGGGCGCTGTGGCGGTGGACGGTCCCGGCGACCTGATTCGACAGAAGGCGGGCAGATGGCTCTCAGTGATGGTCGGCATCTGTGTGTTTTTTATCTCGGCAGCGTTTCAGTCGGGGAATAACGTCGGTGTCGCTTCTGCTTTTGAAGCATTCGTTGATTCGCCCGGGATGGTCGCTGCTTTGGTCGTTGGCTTCAACGTCATCGGCATCTCGTTCCTGTTTGTATTCAAGAACCTCTACAAAGTCATTGAACGGCTAATGATGGTCCTGGTGGCGGTCATGCTGATCAGCTTTGCAGTGAATCTGGCGTCACTAAAACCAGACGTGGCAGCGATGGCGAAAGGTTTCATTCCGTCTGCCGGCACGGTGGATCTGGCTGTGCTGGGCCTGGTTGGCACAACGTTTGTCATTACCGCAGCGTTCTATCAGGCATATCTCGTCCGACAGAAGGGCTGGACAGTCAACGAACTCAGCCAGGGAATCATGGATGCCAGAATTGGTTCCGTCATCATGGCCGTGATCACGATCATGCTCATGTCAACGGCGGCTGCCGGGTTCAATGGAAAACCGGGTGGGGCGGAACTCTCAAACCCAGTCGCGATCGCAGAGGCGTTAAAAGGCACGTTCGGCTCCAGCGCAAAAGTTATCTTTTGTCTGGGCCTGTTTTCGGCCGCCTATTCGTCCTTCCTTGTGAATTCCATGATCGGGGGGTTTATCGCAGCGGATGGATTCGGTCTCGGCAACAAGCCAACAGACGTTTGGCCTCGCATCATGACCACAGCCGTGTTACTCACAGGAATGACGATTGCTCTGGCCGCGATGGTCCTGGGGTTCGATCGCACCCCGACCCTGATCGCCGCTCAGGCGGTCACCGTTGTTGGGGCGCCGCTGGTTGCTGCGGTGCTGTTGTGGTTGACCAGTCGCAAAGACATCATGGGCGAACACGCGAATAGCCCCGCGACCAATCTGTTCGCCGGAGTCGGACTGCTGCTGTTGCTGGCCATCGCGTGTAACACAGCGTTCGTGAAGTTGCCCAAAATGATTGACGACTATCGAAACCCGCCCACAGAGAATGCTGCGTCTGCGGACGGCCAGTCAAGGGAAGACAAATAGGTCTCTGATGTTGAATTCCGAACAGTTAAATACGTTTCGCCAAACCGGTCACGTCACTGTCCCGTCCGTGTTCAGTGCGGCCGATGTCCGCGCGGCCGTGGCTGACATCGAAACGTGGAGTGACGAATTCCTTGCCCGGATCAGCGATGAGCAGAAGGACTGGTTCCTGGAAAAGGGGATGGGAGCGAACGCTCAGCTGCGAAAGCTCGACAATCCGGTGTTTCATCGCGAATGGTTTCAACGGATGGCGAAGCACGCGCGACTTGTTGAAATCGTTGAGCAAATAGTGGGGCCCGGTGTTTCCGTGTTCTTTAGTCAGGTTTTCATGAAGCCCCCGGAAGGCGGCGGACCGAAACCCGTCCATCAGGACAACTTCTACTTTGGGCCGGACGACCCGGACGCCACACTGACCGTTTGGATCGCGATCGACGATGCGACTGTTGAAAACGGCTGTCTGTACTATGGCGATGGCAGTCATCAACACTCAGTGATCGACCATGTTGCGCCGCCTGATGAACCATTCAATCTGCAGGTTTCGGCAGACCAGATGAACGGTTTCACTATGACCCCAGCGGCTGTTCCGAGTGGTGGAATTTCGTTTCATCATGGCAACACATTGCACCAGTCGTCGGCCAACACCAGCCCGCGTCCGCGGCGAGCCGTCGCAATGCACTATCTGCGCAACGACGCTCGACTTGTCAGCCCGACACTGGCATACGACGACGCGATGAACGTACGCATTACCTGATCTGAAGGACCTTGTGAATGCTCGATGATTACCTGCCGTCCAGGGTTAACTCAGGCACCTGGATTGCCGCATGGACTCTGAATCATTTGCAAGAGTTGCCCGAAGATACTGAGTTCGTGCTGCCCATTTGTTCGTTAGCGATGCCGTTTGCCGAATGTGGGTCCGGTGAGCGGGCAACGCAGTTTTCTAATCGGCATTGTTGGTATGGAGAAGTAGATCAGCCGGCTCGTTTGTGGGTGCCTGCTTACATTGCTAAGCTGAACGTCCGTGATGAATCACTCCTTCAACTGTGCGGCAGGCCGGAGCTGATGCTTAGTGCGATTCCAGACGACGGCAATCGCTCCGTCCCGCCGATTTCAGAGTTTGCGGAATGGAGAGCGTCTGATTTGCTTGGGGCGGTGTTCGTACTCTTCGGTGGTGCGCTGACGGGGTTCGCCTTGTACCTGTCTTCGTATCCTCAACGGGGCATTTGGCTCAGCGGGCAAATTCTGCTGGCGTTCGCGTTTGTCCAGTGGTTCGCAATTCTGCATGAAGCGGGGCATAAGACGCTGTTTCGTCGTCAGTCTCTGAATTATGCCGCGGGCCATCTGTCTGGATTTCTGGCGGGATTTCCGTTCGACAGTTGGAAGCTGATTCATGGATTGCACCATCGGTGGACGGGCTGGCAGGATCTGGATGCCACGACTGCCGGACTCACTCCACGTGAACGGTCGAGATGAATTCTGTTTGCCGTACGAGTGTGCTGGGCGTGCTGGATTCCCATTTTCTCGGTGATCTATCGAGTTGACAACTATTGGAATCTCCCTCGACTGCACAAGCTGTTCACTCACAAACGCAGCATTAAGCGATTTGCGATAAACGCCGTTGGGTTGTTGGAGCTGTACGGGCTTGTGGTTTACCTGGTCGGGCCATGGCAATTGCTGCGCTACGTCGGACTGGGAATTTTGCTCGGGCTGATGATGGAAGACCTGCTGATCCTCAGCCAGCATACTCACGTACCGATGCAGATCAGTCATGGAGAAGCAGTGGCCCCAATTCCTCCACTGCAGCAGGAAGTGTTCACTCGCTCATTACGTTTTCTAACATGGTTCTCGCAGTTGATTCTGCTGAATCTGGACGCCCACGAACTGCATCACATGTACGTTCAGGTTCCCGGCTATTACCTGCGACGTATTGATTATGTTCCGCAGAACGAAATCTCGTGGTGGCAATGGCTGATCAAGTCCAAGCGGATTCGTGGTGACGTGCTGTTGTTTCAAAACCGCGACCAAACCGGATTGGAGTTCTGATGGCTTCTCCCAATCCCTGGTTTTGCGCGATCTGTCTGATGGCGGCCTTTGTGTTTTCCGGAGCACTTCAGGCGGCGTGGCTGTACAGCAAGGCCGCGAGACGATTCGGAACACCGATTGACGGTGGGCGGTTGTTTCGCGGCCAGAGAACCTTCGGCGACAACAAAACGTGGCGGGGTTTTGTGGTGATGGTTCCAGCGACTGGATTCGCATTTCTGTTGCTGGGAGTACTGCGACGGCAGGAACCTTCGGAGACGTTGTGGCCAATCACATTGTGGCAGTACGGGTTGCTTGGCTGTTGGTCGGGCCTTGGATTCATGGTGGCCGAGTTACCGAACTCTTTTTTGAAGCGTCAATTGAAAGTCGCCCCTGGCCAGACACCAACTCAGCCGTGGGCTCGCAGGCTTTGTTTTTTTTGACCAGATCGATTCCGTGGTCGGAGCGTTATTCGCAGTTTCGTTGTGCGTTCCGGTGCCCATGATCACGTGGGTCGTACTGCTGGTTTCCGGAACTGTCGTCCACTAGCTATTCAACGTGGTGCTGTTCCTTGTCGGTGCGAAAAAGCGAGCGGCCTGAAACTCTTATGACTAATGCCCACGTCAAATGCAGAATCAGCAAGCTAATCTGTCCGCTTTCAGAGGTTGGAGCGGTCAGCGAGTTCGGTGGCAAGGCTTATCACCTGTCGCGAATGCTGAACGAAGGGCTTCCCGTCTTTGCCGGATTCGTTGTGACGAATCAGGCGTTTCAGGAATTCCTGGACGTCAATCAACTGCGGGATCCGATTGCTGCGGTCGTTGATCAGATTGACGCTGGGAATCCTGCCAGTCTGCAGCAGGCGTCCAGTGTCATCCGTGACCTAGTGCAGTCTTCGGCGTTGCCCGAACATCTGGCCGATGATCTCCAATGACAGTGGAACCAACAGCTTCCCGGGAAAACGTTGATCATCCGAAGTTCGGCTGTTGGCGAAGATTCGCAACAGGCATCGTTTGCGGGACAGCTGGATTCGACCCTGAATGTGACAACCGGCGAAGAGCTGGGCGCCGCGTTGCAGGCGTGCTGGGCGTCGTATTGGTCCGATCGATCGTTGTTCTACCAACGAGACCGAGGCATCTCGCTCGACGGCATGGGCGTGCTGATTCAGGAACAGGCGAAGTCCGCGGTCTCAGGTGTGTTGTTCACCGCCAGCCCCGATGTCGGGACATCGGATCCAGCGGATCGGATGGCTTTGGAGTTCTGCCCCGGTTTGGGTTCGGCACTGGTTTCGGGTGAGATCAATCCCGGGAGATTGTCGGTTGCCCGTGGTGATTTCTCGCAGGCTGATTTCGAAACGAGCGGCGACCTCGCTGCTGATGAATTGATGAGTTATGAGTTGATCGCGTCCCTAACCCATTGGGGTCTGCAACTGGAAGAAATGTTCTCAGGACCGCAGGACATCGAATGGACGGTTGACGAAGAGGGTCGGCTGTTTCTTCTGCAGTCACGCGGAATCACCGTTCTGCCGCCGCCTGCTGTTTTGCCGTCTGCAGGTCGAACGGTTCTGTGGTCCAACGCGAACGTCAACGA
>CALFOL010000226.1 GCA_937919915.1 uncultured Planctomycetaceae bacterium | reverse complement strand
GGCCTGAGTCGGGTTGGTCGCTGGTGCTGCATCGTCTGAGCCACTGCACCCTGACAGGATTGACATCGTGAGTGTGGCGAGAACGGCAAACACTGAAACGCGTAACGTCTTCATGAGGAACTCCTTTGGATTTTCGAATTGAGAATATTGATTATTGAAGCTGTGACGGTGAGTTGCAGTTGATTTATGGCGTGCTCATCTTCGTCTCCTGTAGCGGCGTGGTGGTGGTTGGTTTCGAGTTAATCAATGTGTCAGCCCCTCCGCAGAATGGTCCAACCGTGCCAGTCTGGCTGCGTCCTTTCCGCTGTACTTCCAGAAGATGCCGGGGTGAATCAGGAACTCGCAGAAGGTCGACGTAAACAGTCCACCCAGAATGACTGTGGCGACAGGGTACAGGATTTCCCGACCGGGTTCCTGCCCGCCGAGCACCAGCGGAATCAAACCGATGCCGGCCGTGAGTGCCGTCATCAGGACCGGTGCCAGTCGTTCAAGGCTGCCGCGCAGGATCATCTCCTGCGAAAACTCTTCGCCTTCTTCCTTCATCAGATGGAAGTAATGTGTCACCAGCAGAATGCCGTTTCGTACCGCGATTCCGCCGAGTGAAATGAATCCCACCAAACTCGCCACGGTTAACGACTGGTTTGTGATCACCAGTGCCAGCACGCCACCAATGAAGGCGGTTGGCAGCGCGTTCAGGACTTGCAGGACGACTCGCACCGATGGAAACAGAATCAGCAGCACGATGAACATTCCGATGACGGAAACTCCAGCGAGCACCACGATCGTCCGCGTCGCTCGCTGCTGGCTTTCGAACTGTCCACCGTATTCAATGAAGTATCCTTCGGGCAGTTCCACCTGACTTTGCACGCGCTGCTGAATCTCCATCACGGCACTGGCGAGGTCGCGATCCTGAGTATTGCAGCGAATGACCATGCGTCGGCGAGCGTTCTCACGGTTCACTGCGTTCGGCCCGGTGCCGCGACCGATGTCTGCCAGTTCTCGCAGTTCAATCTGTCCTCGGTCGTTTGGAAGATCAATGCGCAGTCGGCCGAGGTTGGCGTAGTCCGTGCGATATTCTTCTTCAAGACGGACCAGTAAATCGAATCGTCGTTGACCTTCCAGCACCTGCGAGATCACTTCTCCCTGCAGAGCCGTTTGCACGATGTTGGCAACATAGGCCCGCGTCACTCCGTGAAAGGCAAGATCATCGGATCGCAACTTGATGTGCAGTTCTTCCGTCTGCTGAATCGGTTCGATGACGGGCGGAGTTACACCGGGAATATTCTGCACGGTCGATTTCACCTGTTCGGAAAGTCGCCGCAGAGTGTCGAGATCGTCACCGTGAATCTTGATGGCGATCTGAGCGTAAACCCCCGAGACCATGTGACTGATCAGATGCGCCAGAGGTTGCTCGACCTCAACATCGATGCCCGGAACTTCGTCGCCGATCTTTTCCAGCAGCTCCTTGAGAATCTCTTCCCGGTGTCGCCCGCTGTCCGGGTTCATGCTCAGGATGTATTCACCGGCATTCACCGGCGACGCGTGTTCGTCCATTTCCGCTCGACCGGTCCGGCGAACGAAGTGCAGGATTTCACCGTTCGGGTTCTTCGACGACTTCTGCATCTCTCGCAAACGGGCGTCAATCAGGCCCGATGTTTGATTGGACGCATCCAGCGAAGAGCCCGGTGGCAGAGTCACATTGATCTGCACGCTGCCTTCATCGAATTCCGGCAGAAAGTTGCGACCAAGCTGCGCCATTTGCCAACCTGCAACCGCAACCATCAGCCACGTGATCAGCAGCAGCCATGTGGGAATCGCCATGCTGACGCGGATCAAATAGCTGGCGGCACACTTCATCGAATGCAGCAGCAATCCATCGCTCTCTGCATGCGTCGCCTTCGAGTGTGGCAGCAGATAGAACGACAGCACAGGAGTTACCGTGAGCGAGACAACAAGCGACGCCAGAATCGAAACGATGTACGCCATGCCCAGCGGTGCGAACAATCGTCCTTCAACTCCGGAAAGTGCGAACAACGGCAGGAACACAAGAATCACAACCGCCGTGCCGAACACAATCGCGCTGCGGATCTCCATGCTGGCTTCGTAAACCACCTGCAGCGAAGAGCGAGGCGTTTCGAGAGCGTTGTTTTCCTTCAATCGCCGGAAAATGTTTTCGACGTCAACGATGGCGTCGTCGACCAGTTCGCCCATCGCAACGGCAAGGCCACCCAGCGTCATGACGTTGATGGAGAGTTCAGTCCCGGTGATGTAACCCATCAGTCGGAAGACAAGCGTGGTAATGACCAGCGATAGCGGAATCGCCGTCAGTGTGATGAACGTTGTCCGGAAGTTCAGCAGAAACAGGAACAGCACGATGATGACCAGCACGGCCCCGATCACCAATGCTTCACCGACGTTGAAGATGCCCCGATCGATGAAGTTGCGAAGTTGAAACAGCTGAGAATTAATCACGATGTCCGCGGGCAGTGAGTCTTCGGCTTCCTGAAACGCCTGCTCCAGCCGCTGCGTGAGATCTCGCGTGTCAACGTGTGGCTGCTTGACCACCGTGAACACAACGCCAGGTCGACCATTGACACTGCCGTCGCCGCGTTTGAATTGGGCACCTTCGACGACATGTGCAACCTGGCTAAGCAAAATTGAACGATCTTTGTTCGCCTTCACCGGGACGTTGCGAAGGTCTTCCAGCACGCGATACGGTTCCGGCCCCAGTCGGCCCAACACTCGGATGGGCCGTTCTGTTTCACCCTTCACCGCGAATCCGCCACTGGTGTTGATGTTGCTTTCCTTCAAAGCCTGTTCCACTTCCTGCAGAGTCACGCCGTATTCCAGCAGTGCAGTTGGATCGATGCGGACCTGATACTGTTTTTTGTCTCCCCCGAGAATGAATGCCTCGGCGACTCCCGTCACTTTCAGCACACGGGGACGAATCACCCAGTCTGCCGTCGTTCGCAGAGCAAGCTGCCGTGACGCGGTTGATGGAAACGGGACTTCATGGTGCTTTCCCAGAACCGTGATGGTGGCTCTGAGTTCCTGATCATCGTATTTGGAATGTCCTGTCGTGGAATCCTTTTCCCAGACCACGTCATCAGGAGTCACCTGTTCCCACGATTCAAGGTCGTGTCTGTCAACCGGCTTCCAGATCATGACTGACGGAGGCTGGTCGTTCTCCGAGGTCAATTCGGCTAGCAATCCGGTCTTCGCGATTGGAAATAACTCGCCACCGTTCGGTCCCTGTTGCCGATAGATACCGGCAACGACAATCTGTCCCATGATGGAAGCGGGCGGCGTCATCTGCGGCAGAATGCCTTCCGGCAGTAGTGCGCTAAGAGTCACCAGTCGTTCCTGAACGGTTTGTCGCGCGGCACGGATATCCGTTTTCCAATCGAATTCGATATAGATCACATTCAGGCCGGCCGTCGACTGGCTACGCACAGCCTGAACGCCGCTGGCTCCCAGCAATGCGATTTCGATCGGCTGTGTCACAAGCGTTTCGACTTCTTCCGTGGCGAGACCCGGGCATTCCGTGATGATGATCACACGTGGTCTGTCGAGGTCCGGGAAAACGTCGATTGGCATCTGCGTGGCGAGATACGATCCGTAAACCAGCAAAGCCAGACTGATCACAACAACCAGCATGCGGTACCGAAGAGCTAATCTAATGACGGCATTTAACATGTGAGCATTCCTCAGTGAGACGCATGGACGGTGCCGTCCGCGTGAACGTGAACGTCGGCTCGCATACCGCTGGCGGCCTGTGCTTTCAGAACGCGATTCAGCGAAGCCGCGGCGTTCTGGGCGAGATACAGGCCGGGAGTAATACTGCCGTCGTTGGCCAGCACAATGTTCAACCGGTCTTCATGCAGTACCTGCACGGAGATTCGGTTAAACAAATCTCCATTCTGTCGGAAGACATAAGCTTCCGGCCCTTCCCGGACAACAGCTTCAGACGGAAGCACGATCACGTCTTTGAGTTCCTCAACGGGCACATGAAGTCGCACTCGCTGACCGGGCCGGAAACGCCAAACGATGAAGGTCTGTCCGTCCTGCTGATAATCGCGAGACTGATTCGTCAGCGGAATGTAGAAATCGAACGTGCGGCTGTTTATGTCGATCGTGTTCGCAAGATGCCGAATGTGAAACGCCTGTTTCAGATCGGGCCAATGTTCCTGATCGTCTTCCGCGAATTCAACAACCACGTCCCAACCGTTCTGAGCCGCCTTCTCCAATGCCGGAGCTTCTGGCTTGAAGGCATGCCCTTCCAGGTATAGCGAACGATGATTCGCCAGAGTTGACAGCAGTTGCCCAGCCTGGACCTGCTGTCCGAGTTCTGCCGCCAGATCCTGCACTTCGTAGGCCAGTTCGCCACTTTCGTCCTGATCGAAACTGAACGAAACCGGCTGGATATCCGTCGCAGCCTGGCGAGCGGCGACTGGTGGAGGAGCGATGACATCGATTGTCGAAACAAAGTGGCCATCAGCCACACGGGCGATCTCATCCGGGTGCAGGCCGCGAGTCAGCAGGTCCTGTCGATGGGCCTGAATGATGGCTGTCTGCCGGCGGATTTGATTCTGCAGTTCGATGATCTTCGACTTCGCGATCCCACCGGAGTCGTCGAGTGGCCGCAGGCGCTTGAGTTCTTCCTGAAAAATCTCTGTTTCCTGCGATGCCGAGAACAATTCTTTCTGAGTGTTCTGTAGGTATTCACTGAACAGTCGCAGCGTAAACAGTCGATCACCAGGTTTGACAGTATCGCCTGGAAACGCATAGATCTGCGTCACCACACCGACCGTTGGCGACGTCACACCCCGGTCGGACAGGCCCGGACGATCAACGATGGCACCGGGAATCTGAACCTTCTTCCAATAAGCTTGAACCATTGCTGGTTTCGCAACCAGCCCCAGATTCTTTCTCGCCTGAGCGCTGAGTTTCAGAACCTTTGGCTCCTCAACCGGCGGTTGAGATTCATCGACGGCGGTCGTTTGAGATGCGGTTGCGTTTACCAATGGCAGCCAGGCTTGACGAGTGAAGCTCGCAACAGCGCCAAGCGCTGTTGCGAGGGCCAGCGGGCCAAGTAGACGCAGCGATTTAGGGACGCCCATGAGGTCACCTTTTGATAGATCGAGAGTTGATTGACGGAGAGATCAGCAGCGCACGCCGGATCGAGGCCGGGGGACGCAGCGTGTCTGAGCGGTCGACATCGGTGCCGACCCGTGATGTCGCAACGAGGTTGCGAGTCACTACGGAAATGAAGCAGCGGCATCAAAAAACACAGCAGAACGTCGCGCAACGGTAAGTGCGCACAGGTTCAGGAGTGCAGGACAGCCAGCAGTCTAGATCAGCAGCACACCAGACCGTGCAATATGCGCAGAGCGCCACACTGAATTAATTGCCCAGGGACATTCACGCAGATTCCTCGCGTGGGAGATTTCAACACCAGTGGCGTCGAAAATGCTCGAGAATTCGCCTGATTCAGGCAATTCCACTCGAAGGGACGTCAGCACGTCGTCGTTAAACCGAACAACACCGAACTGTCCATCATGGCCGTTTTGCGGTCCATTCGATTCGTCGTCCTGCCGCACAGGAAACGAGAATTCGATGCCCAGCAGACACCAGTGCAAATGCGAGACGGCAACTTCAAGGCCAATCTCGGGCGAAGAGTGCGTATCCCCGCGGTGATGATGACCGCCATGACGATCGTGATCACTCACAGGCGCATGGTGCGAATGTGTCTGGGTTCCACCGTCGTGCGCATGACTCAGTGCAGGAGGGACGAGCGAACCCATCATCACGCTTGCGGTCAGCATCCATATCGACGTTTTGTGGAGGCCACGCCCCATTTCCGTAACCATTTCTATTCCAGGTAAACACGACGTGATCGAACTATAGCCGGTCAGATTCTGGACCTGCGAGGTTCATTCTACAACACTTCCCCAACTACTCAATACGACTTCGGTTACTTCGCAGCATTGGCAGACACAACTCCGCAGGCCACGCCGGGGGCTCGGTGACAGTCCTCGGCATTGCCTGTTGAGTGCGGCGCAGTTACCGATGGCTATTCGGTTGGTGCTGGCGGCTTTTCTCCGTACTTCGCTTCATAGCGAGCGATGAACGGTTCGGCTCGCGTGGGATCACATTTGAAGCACTGTGAAGTTGGCAGATCGTGTTCTTCACACCAATCCCCTTTTTCTTTGAAGGACGCAACCAGGCTGGCATCACAGCGTGAACATTCGCCTTCCGGCACACCATGTTCGACACACCACCAGCCGCTGTGGTCATGTTCATCGTGGTCGTGATCTTCGTGTGTTTCGTTGTTTGCGACCTGATTTGTCTCCGTTTCGCCAGCACAGCCGGTGACGAAGACAGCCATCGCTGCCAGTGTGAAAGCGGTGAACCATGAACGTGTTGTTGTCAACATTTGACGTTTCCTTTCAGAAACAGGGTGAGGGGTGAGCTGAAGCAGACAATGAAACACTCTTCGACTGCCTCCGTCTCGGG
>CALFOL010000225.1 GCA_937919915.1 uncultured Planctomycetaceae bacterium | reverse complement strand
AAGAAGACGCTAAGCAGGCTGGCGACATCAGCGAAGTGACTCCCAAAGAACGCGAAGCTCGCTACGGGCAGAAACCAGCTACCGTACTACTGACTGGTCTGATAAGCAGTGGCAAGACTACGATTGCCATGGCAGTTGAACGCAAGCTGTTCGACAGTGGTCGAGCGGTCACGGTTCTGGACGGACGGCAGGTTCGCCGCGGACTCAGCAAAGACCTTGGGTTTAGCGTCGAAGAACGATCTGAGAACCTGCGGCGGTCGGCATACCTTGCGAACATCCTGAACGATGCCGGTATCATCTGTATTGCGGCGTTCGTGGCTCCCAACGCGAGTGTTCGCGACAAAGTGGCTGGGGTCATCGGGACCGACAGATTCCTGACGGTTCATGTCGACGCACCGATCGAATTGTGCCGTGAGCGTGATTCTCGCGGGCAATACGCTGAGGCCGATGCAGCCAAGCTGACAGGATCCTCCGGAGTCACAGCGCCGTACGAGGTTCCGGAATCGCCTGACCTGGCGCTAAACACCGGTGAACAGTCGGTTGATGAATGTGCGAATGCAGTCATCGAACTGCTGACATCAAAAGGCTTCCTGCGATCCTAAACGCGGCAGGCTCAGGGCGTTCGGAAAATCCTCGTCGGCGTTGCGCCAAACAGACTGACAATTCCAATCGCTGAGTAGGCCCTCGTCGACTTCGTCCCAGTGGGTATTTGCTATGCCTGCACCGTCGGCAAGCGCTGCCGGTATGAAAGCCGTCGAGAAATTCTCACCACGGGGAACACCGGGCCCCCGAACTCCCCGGAATCGGGGAGGCTCAGCGCCCGCACGATGGAAGCCTGGCGGACAGCGTCCACTGAGTCACTTGGCAGAATGTCAATTGGGACCGGCCGGGCGGCGGCGTAACCTGCTCGCCGTAAACTATTATTCCTGTTCCGCTTAGGGATTGTTGGGAAGTTTTTTCGTTTCTGACGGCCACTTGGGGCGGTCGTGGGGAAGGATCGGAATTTGGTGATTTCGGAGAAGTAGTGCTCGCAGTTCCATGGAAAGCGTGTAAAGTCGAGGTCTTCGAAAGTGTCGCCCAAGACACATACCATCTCAACATCTTCCGCCATCCAACATTACCAAATTGCCCTCATTCTTCATGAGTATTGCGATCTGGTGGTGATCCTAAAATCAGCCCGTAATTCGCAGCCAACCCAACCGCAATAAATTGGTGGAGTAGACTGGGATTTGAAAATACGGCTTTGTTTTGGGGTAGCCGGGTTGGTGGCTGATGCGAAGGATGGTGGCGACACAGATCTCAATAACCACGGAATTCATTTGGAGTCGCAAACATATGATCACGGCTGATGCGGAATGCCCGAGACTAATGCCGTCCATTCCTTATCCTGAATACGCTTTTTACCCGGGTTCCGGGTTAGCTCATCCAATTCGCGACCCGAAAGGACACAGTTACGGACGCAAACATACTCCAGGCCACGGTCCGAAGGCTTTAAGCCCGGAAAACTGGCACGAGAATCGAAACTTCCTGCTCGCGATCGACTTTTTTAACGTGGGCTTCTACTGGGAAGCTCATGAGGAATGGGAACGCCTGTGGCGAGTTTCAGGAGCTGACACAACAGCTGGCCGCTTCCTGAAGGGGCTGATCAAACTCTCCGCAGCTGGTGTGAAGGTTCGAGAACGCAGCATTCACGGTGTTCGACGTCACGCAGCTTCGGCTGGTGAAATGTTTGCCGACGTGGCAGCAGAAGCCGACACCGACAGCTACTGCGGTCTGGACTTCACTCGACTGCAATTCGCGGCCGACCGAGCTGCTCAATTGGCGTACAAGAAGGAACATGAAGCAGGTATCCCTGTGCGAGTGTTCCCGTTCACACTGAAACCAGTAATGGGCGCTACCTCAACTTAGTTGCTAACTTCACCGACGAATGACGGTGGAGCGTTTTAATTCAAAGAAGCTCGCGGTATCTTTCCGCGAGCTTTTTTGTTTCTTGAGGTACGCTCCTGCGTACCGAATACAGTCGTTGACATTTGACAGCGACAAGGCGGTCCGACGTCTTCGTGACCGACACCCCAGAATCCCGCAGAAATACACTCAGATGAAGATACTTGTGGTTGGTCAGGGAGGCCGTGAACACGCTCTGGTTTACAAACTGTCTAAGTGTGAAGGGGTGGAGAAGGTCTACTGTGCACCCGGCAATGCGGGCACGGCCGTTGACGGCGAGAACGTCAACATCGCGGCTGACGATCTGGGTCGACTAATGTCGTTTGCCAAACGTAATGCCATTGATCTCACGGTCGTCGGGCCGGAGGTGCCTCTGGTGTTGGGGATTGTTGACGAGTTTAAGTTGCACGGCCTGAAGATTTTCGGCCCGTCAAAAGCCGCCGCTCAGCTTGAGGGCAGCAAAGCGTTTTCCAAAGACCTGATGAAACGTGCCGGGATTCCCACGGCAGCGTACAAAACCTTCACGAGACTGGAAGAAGCGCACTCCTATATCGACGTCATGGATGAAGGCCCGTTGGTCGTTAAGGCTGACGGTCTTGCCGCTGGTAAAGGGGTCGAGGTCTGCAGCAATCGCGATGGTGCAAAATCGGCGGCGTCACGTATGTTGCTGCAGGATATACACGGTGTCGCCGGTCGAAAGATCGTCATCGAAGAATGCCTCATTGGTCAGGAAGCCAGCATCCTGGCGATCGTCGATGGCGACACCATCATCCCACTGGAAACGTCTCAGGATCACAAGCGTGCACTGGACGGTGATCAGGGACCGAACACCGGCGGCATGGGAGCCTACAGCCCGGCGCCAGTAGTGACAGAAGCTATCATGGACGAGATCATCCGCAGAATTCTGGTGCCCACCGTGCATACGATGCGTGTGTCAGGGTATCCGTTCTCCGGTGTCTTGTATGCGGGTTTGATGCTTACAGAGAACGGTCCGAAAGTTATCGAATACAATGTTCGGTTTGGAGACCCCGAGGCTCAGGCGGTGCTGATGCGGCTGAAGAGCGACCTGGCTCAGGTACTGTCACTGGCGGCGTCTGGTCGGCTGGCGGAATTAGAGGGGCTGGAGTGGGATGAGCGTCCTGCTGTGTGTGTCGTCATGGCGTCGGAAGGCTATCCGGGCAGCTATGGCAAAGGCCGCGTGATCGAAGGCATCTACGATGCGGACAATCTGCCGGACACAAAAGTATTTCACGCCGGCACTTCTTCGAAAGACATGCACGTATTGAACGATGGTGGCCGAGTTCTCGGAGTTACCGCCATGGGCGACACGATTCCGGAAGCCAAAGCAGCCGCTTACCGAGCAGTCAGCAAAATCAGTTGGGACGGTGGTTGGTACCGTAGCGACATTTCGGACAAGGCGTGAGTCTCACCGCTTCATGGGACAACTTCCAGACAGAATCGGATGACGTCCTCGACGGCCAGGATCTGCCGCGACCTTCGTAGCGTGACTCCATCCTGTTCGGGCTCGTCCCTGATCGTCAAATCCAGCTGACGTGATGTACATGTCACTCCATGCGCCGAGCGGATTGCGATCGTTGACCACGCCACGCCGTCCTGTTCAGGCGGTGCACCCGGTCCCAGATGCCCTGAAATGCTGGCGGCGATATTCGCGTGTGGCGTGATTTCGAGCACTCCGCGAGCCATCTGCTCGCTGACCTCCTGGCTCACGGCGCCGAAAGTTTCCAGCATTCCGGTTGAAACTCCCAACCAGGCGGTTTTCGTCGCCAGCTGATACACGACGGCCGATCCCGTCAGGATTTCCGAAACACCGGGCACGCGCCCCATTGTGCCGGCGATCAATCCCGCCGTACAGCTTTCGGCAAACACAATTCTGTGACGCTTCCCCTGCAGGTGTTGAAACAGTTGGCTGCAGAGTTCGTCGATGCTGGTGATTGTCTTGTCCATGTCTGCCTGCTGCCTGTTGAAATGACGCCACTGCCGTGTAACAAGGGGCAACACATCGTTACGAAATCCATGTCGCAATACAACAATTGGTGAACCCGCAGCTGCCGGCGTGGATGGAGGTACTTTTCGAACCTCTGCGAGCGTACGGGGGGCAGACACCAGTGTTCATGGTTTTCAGCAACATTACAGTTGGCGATGCGTTGCCGATGCAACAGACGGCCCACTATGCTGCTGCCATATGTCCAAACCGAAACAGAGCCAGCCCATTCGCCCGGAAAAACACTTTGCCGATTTTCGCCGCTGGCTGGAAATGGAGAGCGAAGCAGAGCGCGAACGTCTCGAAGAACGCCGCAAAATCAGAAACTCGGCCGATGCCGAACGTGGTGGAGAAACTCTGCTGGACATGGTTGTTCGCAACCACAGCAGCGGCCTGGGCGGTCGCTACCTGTTGACGTTGCAAAAACGAAAGTCGGTAGATCGTCTGCCGTGGCACAGATTTAAAGTGGGTAGCCCGGTGCTGCTGTCGCCGGACGGAGACGCGTCGGGGCGAGCAATACAGGGAGTCGTCAGCGGTCGCAATCACGATTCGCTGGAAGTCGCCGTCAGTGACTGGCCGGAAGCGGACCGCCTGCGAGTTGATATGTCGCCCGACGAAGTGACGCGCAAACGACAGGTCGCCGCGATGTCCGTGGCGGAAAAAGCCACGGGAGTGCATGGCCGCCTGCGGGACCTCTTTCTGTACGAACGTGCTCCTTCGTTTCGCCAGAATGTCCGCGTCGCTCCATCCGAACGACTCAACGATTCTCAAAACGCCGCGGTTCAGTTCGCGGTGTCAGCAGAAGACCTTGCCATTGTGCATGGGCCGCCGGGCACGGGAAAAACGACGACGGTTGTCGAGATCATTCGTCAGGCAATCGCAAATGGCGAACGCGTGCTGGCGTGTGCTCCGAGTAACACGGGTGTCGACAATCTTCTTGAACGTCTGGTGCTCGCCGGAGAATCCGCTGTTCGCCTGGGACACCCTGCGCGGGTGCTGGAAGTTGTTCGCAATCACACACTGGATGCATTGGTCGCGCAGCATGACGCGTATTCCGTGATTCAGGACATGATCCGTGAAGCGGAGCAGCTGGAACGTCGCGCTGGGCGGTTTACGCGAGGCCGTCCTGCGCCCGGGCAGAAGTATCAGCAGCGACAGGAAGCTCGCGATCTGCGCAAGCATGCACGCATCATGGAACGCCAGGCGATCAACGAAGTGCTGGCCGACGCGCGAGTCGTCTGCGCCACGGTTAGCTTCGACTTCAATATTATCGAAGATCACGAATTTGATCTGCTGGTGATTGATGAAGCCTGTCAAAGTGTCGAACCCGGCTGCTGGGTCCCTCTGAAGTTTGCTCACCGAGTCGTTCTGGCCGGCGACCATTGCCAGTTGCCACCGACGATTCTGTCGAAGCCCGCGGCGAAGGAAGGTTTCGATGTCAGCCTGATGCAGCGACTGGTCGAGCATTACGGCGACACTGTCACACGATTGTTGACTGTGCAGTACCGTATGCACGAACAGATCATGCGTTTTTCTTCTGATACATTCTATGACGGAACCCTGACGGCGCACGAATCCGTCGCACAGCACAAACTGTCCGATCTGCCAACCATTCCTGCTGAGGGTGTCGATGATGCTCCAGTTGTGTTCTACGACACCGCTGGTGCAGGCTGGGAAGAAAAGCTCGAAGAGAACGGGTTAAGCAAACTGAATCCCAACGAAGGGAAGTTGGTTCTGGAACAGGTCGCCGCGTTATGCGAAGCGGGCCTGAGCCCCACCGACATCGCTGTGATTGCACCCTACGCGGCTCAGGTGCGATGGCTGCGGCAGCACTGCGAATACGACAAACTGGAAATTGATACGGTCGACGGTTTTCAGGGGCGGGAAAAAGAAGCGGTGGTGATGTGCACAGTCCGCTCGAACACCAACGGCGAAGTCGGTTTTCTGTCCGATTCACGCCGCATGAATGTGGCATTAACGCGTGCCCGCCGCAAGCTGATCGTGATTGGCGACAGCGCGACGTTAGGCAACGACGAATTCTTCACGCGTCTGCTGCAGTGGTTCGAAGACATCGGCGCCTACCGGACAGTTTGGGAACTGATGTCAAACGACTAAGGCAGCCGTTACTCGGAGAGCTGTGAACAGAGACGTGCCATTTTCGACGAACGTGCACTTTTCATTTGTTCGGCATGACTCAGGAGTATCCAGTGGCAAGTATTCTGATCGAGGACGAAATGCGTTCCACAAGTGGCGAAACAC
Organism: uncultured Planctomycetaceae bacterium; assembly: GCA_937919915.1. Taxonomy (GTDB): domain Bacteria; phylum Planctomycetota; class Planctomycetia; order Planctomycetales; family Planctomycetaceae; genus Fuerstiella. The sequence continues at coordinate 7,336 of CALFOL010000225.1, read as the reverse complement.
GCGCAACATCAGGCCGGAAATCACGATTCCAGTCCAATGTTGCGGAACTTCGCTCCACGAATGGATTGCTGAAAATCTCACCAGATTCATTCGACGAATCGTTGAATCTAACGTTGCGCATCTGTCTCGGGGCGGTTGCTGACTCGACTGCCGATCAATGCTGCACTACTCTTTTTTGCCGCCCTGCAGGTATTCTTCTTGCGTCATGCCTTCCATACCGGCCGCATTCAAGTCATCTTCAATCGGGGTCGTCGTCTTTACTGCCGATTCATCCGGTGCTTCGATGCTTCCCGGGCCACCACAACCGGTAAGCGTCAAACAAGCGAACGCAACGAACACGCATGAAATACGAATCATCGAAAAACACCTCAAAAATGGGATTGGGAACTATTGAATTCTGGCCGAATCATTTGAGTGAAGAGATTCCATCCAACAAACGGTATTAGAACGACCGACCGCATCGAATTCAACTCATTTCGAAGCGGTGAACAATGCTCCCCCGGGGCTCACTCTAAACGCTAGACCGTTGGGATACTGTGACCCTGTGCCATAAAAGATTGCAGACGCTCAGTGCCTGTTAGGGTCGGGAATCAGCAACAAGGCTCTTCTTTAGGCCTGCGTCGTTGGCTTCTTTCCCCATGGCTGTCACGGCCAGAACGCTCAGGCACGACACGAGTGCGAGCCAAAGTAACCGGCTGACCCCAGGGTCGGGCATAAGGACTTCTGTTTGAGCATTTGGCATGAGAATGCTGGATGCCATTGGGAAAATCAAACCTGCAAGCAAGCCCCCGAGCAATCCACCGGTCAGGCAGACTGCCAGCGGACGAGGTCGAAAAATCGGCAACGTCGATGCGAACGCGACTCCAGCCCCGACTCCAAATCCAGCCAGTCCAAACATCGCGCTTTGCACTATAATCGTCCTGACCATGGGATCTTCGGGCATACTGGCAGATGTGGCAAGCATACTACCGAGGATCGATCCGCCGACCGCAAAAACATCGGCAATCACAATGGCCAGTAGCCCTCGCCAAATCGCACCTAGCCCCTGATGCCGCAGCTTTGCTTCGGCGATCGTCAGGAACAGGCTCAGCGTGGAAATCAACAATACAAGCGACAACGCAGCATTCTTGTTGCTAACAACCAATGATGTGTCCAGCAGTTCTTTTTGCTGTTCTTCGGGGGCATTGCCGCTTAACTCGCGCAAGTGTTCCGGTAGTTCAAACACGGACGGCATGACTTCAAGGACACCCCAGACAAGGAGGGAGACAAGCAATGCGAGGATTAAACCTGGGATCATCGACAGCAGAAGTGCTTTTTCGCCATTTCGCGTCGGAATCGCCGAGTCATCGGGCGATATCGGCTGAACGACCGTTTCGCCAACGCCCCCTGTGCCTTCGTTTTCGATTGCATTGTCTTGCCTCATGGTTCACCACAGTTGGAATTGATTCGATCGCTGGAAAACAACGATTCAGAATGATCGGTGCAAATGTGTTTCGACAAATTTGCACCGTTAGAGACGCCAGCGACAGTCTCTCCAGTGGTCATAATTCTGCCATCGACCAGATGATATCACAACCAACTTGTGATCACTAACCGCCACGCCAGACACACTGTCCTCAACGCCCTCGTCCTGAATTATCAAAACCAGCTGACCACGTTTGCAGTGGCATTTTCCCCGGCGTTCCGTCGCCGGACAACAGCACCGCCATTGACCGTGCTGGTATGGCAAAATACACTGAACGTCGAAAAGACAACAGCCCAGTGACGGACGGAAAATGACACTGGGTTCGGTGCCTCTCGCGACAGCCCATTTTTACGGCGTCATTTTCGCATGAAACAAAACAGAACTCTAACTCTAGTTCTGATGCTGCTCATTCTGTGCTCTGGCGCAGCTTGGTGGCAGTGGGGGTGGTCGCTGGCTCGGAAGGTTGAGGTGTCCGCTGGATTCACAGGTTTGGCAGAAACGAAACAGCAGGAAATCTGGGACGCAGAGCACGTGACGTTTGAAATTGAAACGCACGTCGGACGCAAACTTGTGGCCGAACTTCATAAACGCTCAGCAGACAGGTTAGCTGGTTTTTTCCATGTTGGTTTTTCCGGCACCGTGCCGCAACAGACCTCGGCAACCACTATCGAAAAGTCGTCTATTACGGAGACCACATACGCAGTGGACGCGACGGGCCCGACAAGCCTTGACGCCGATGGTTTTTCCCGGTCCCTGATCGAGGGTATCCAAGCAATCCACGAGAATGGAAGCGGTCGGTTTCGCGTATTGCAGATTGCACGTGTTGAGGATGAAAATTCGGCAGACTCGTGGCAACTGAGCGTGCTGCTCACCGTTAGCGGCACCAACAAGTCAGCCGAGCCGATTATTTACGTGTCCAGTGGCACGATGCGCTGCCGATTTTCCAGCGACGACGACATCGTCGCCGGGCGGATAATCGAGTCCTGGAATATTGATTCGGAATCAGTGCGGAGCGGTCGACAAGCATTGATGGAAGAGGCCACGTCTCGCGTCAGACTTGACCGATTGCCGATTACGGACAACTGGACTTGCAAGACTGAAGACGTGCGACAGTATCGATTTCAAACCGCAGTCGAGGACTTCAATTCCGATGGATTTTTGGATATTGCGGTGGCGACTGCGGATAAGCAGGCGTTCCTGCTGCAGTGGAACCCACAAGCGGGGCGATACGAGGACGTCACCAGGTCGCTGGGGCTGTCAAACGTAATCAAGACGGACATGCGTGCCTATCTGGCCTGCTGGATTGACTTCGATAACGACGGCGACGACGACTTGATTTTGGGAGAGTCTCTGTTTCAGAATGTGGACGGCAAAGTTTTTGAGCCGGTTGCAGGAAATGGTGACCTCAGATTCAAATTCAACCCAATGGGGTGCGTCGTCGCGGACTACGACGGAGATGGTTTACTGGACCTGTATGTACTCTACCAGCGAGACAAAGACGCAAATGCGTTCAGCAATGGAAAGCCGCCCGAATGGGTCGGCGATGACGATTCCGGAGCATCTAACCAATTGTGGCGCAATCGGGGTAATGGAACCTTTGTCGATATGACGCGACCTGCGAATGCCAGCGGCGGCAAGCGGCACAGCTTTGCGGCCACATGGCTGTATGCGAACGATGATCACTATCCTGACCTGTATGTTGCAAATGATTTTGCACGGAATTCACTGTTGATTAATCAGGGTGATGGTTCATTCAAAGACGTTGCCGAAGATTCCATAGTCGGCGATTTTTCCACCAGCATGGGCGTCGCATCAGGCGACATCAACGGGGATGGAGTGCCGGAGATCTATGTCGCCAACATGTATTCCAAAATGGGGCGTCGAATCATTGCGCAGGTTTCGCCTCAAGATTATCCTGCCGGGATCTACGAGCAGCTGGTGGGCTCCTGCGCAGGGAATCGTCTGTATTCCACGAAGGGCGATGTGCGGGAGTATCAGGAATTCAGCGAACAGCTTGGTGTCAACGCCGTGGGCTGGGCGTATGCTCCCGCCTTGGCGGATTTTGACGGCGATGGTTCACTCGACGTGTATGCCACGACGGGCTTCCTGAGTTTCGAGCGCCAGAAACCGGACGGGTGAACTTGCTTATGGAGGGCTGTCGTGTCACAGCCGCTGGACCGTACTTGCAAGATCGAGCCGCTCGGGAAAATCGATTCGGCTGCCGGTGAGTTTTGGACGCATACGTTCGAGATGCCACGGCAGCGAGATAACCTGAGTGCCTATGAGACCAATAGTTTGTTTCTGAACATCGACGGAACACGGTTTTTAGATGCGTCGTTTGCATCGCAGGCAAATATCGATTCCGATTCGCGATCCGTGATGGTCGGGGACTTCAATGGCGACCTTGCGCCGGATTTACTGGTCGGGTCCGTCGGAGGCGGACCGTTACGACTATTTTTGAATCAGTTCCCTGAAGGAAATCACCGCGTCGAAGTTCGATTAAAGGGTGTCGAAAGCAACCACAGTGCGATTGGGGCTCGGGCAGTCGTCGAAGCCAACGGCAAGACAATCATCCGCGATTTATTTGCGCCGAATGGATTCATGGGCCAGGGGCCGGCCCGGCTGAATCTAGGCGTTGGTTCGGCAGATCGAATCGACAAGCTGACGATCCGGTGGCCGACGGGCAAGCAGCAGGTTTTCGAGGACCTGCCAGTTGACTGCGTTATTCAGATCGTTGAGGGAGTCGAGGAATTTGAGGCTCTCGCTCCCGCGTCCTCTGAATAGAAGTGGTTTCAAAACTGTTTTGATATGTTGAGCAGGAAACGGCTCTGTTGCTGCTCGTCATCAGCGTCGTGGTTGCCGACGAAGCGAACTGCAGTCTGAATTCTGCGTGGGCATCACTGTTGTGGCGATTCTGCATGCAATTCCGCCCAGAGTTTCGCCGCCTGTTCATGTCGCGGGTTCAATTGAAGTGCGCGCCGACAGGGCTCAATCGCCTCAGTCCGATGTTCATCTAACGCCGCCAGGCAGCGGGCAAGGCAATAGGCAACATCGGAGTCCCATGGCCGACGGATCTGATCACTGCGGCGGTACAACAACTCCCGGGTGAATTGTCGTTTATCGCGAAAATGGTCTCCTAACGCTGCCGCGAGTCGGACGGCCATGTCATCCAGCGAAAGATTCGCAAAGACCTCCTGCTGTTCCCTATCCAGCAAGCCGAATTCCTGCCTGATTTTCGCGACAATTGCGTCCCGATGCAGATTGGCGTCAAATGTCTTCGCCATCGGAAAGACGCTCATGACCTTCAACGCATAGGACAAGCCTGACAAATGATCTTCCGGCAGCAGTCCCAGCAGTTGGTCCATTCCCGAGTCCGTTGGAACTCGGGCGACATTCCACTGTCGTTTCAAAATCTGCTCCTGGACAAAACGACTCAGAATGATCGCCAGCCGCCGATGCCCATGGAGATTGTAGTGGACGTGCTCGAGAAAGTAGTTGGACCCAAGCACCGCCGGACCTGCTTCTACGGCCAACTGCTCAGCGGAATCGACAAAGAATACGTTGGAGCGAGGTGTTTGCTCAGCGACGTCGCGAACGATGCCACGGAACGAGCCTGGAGCTCGAAATCGGCAGCCATCGAGGTCGCGGGCCATCTCAAATTCCTTTCGCGATTCCGAATATCGCTCCAAGGATTCCAAGCATTGCCCCATGCGGTAGTGCAACAGCGAGGAGTTACTCGAAATCGCCTCCGCCTGTTTGAGTTGTTCGAGCGCATCGTGCCACAATTTCTCCACCGACAGATGCTCTCCCTTGTAAAAAAGCACCGTCCAGTCTTCCATGTCCTGGGGATCGAGGTTTTCCGGAAGAAGAAAGCTGACTGGAGAATGACCGCTCAGATTTGAGGCCACCGTAGAAAGGACAATCGGAAGTTTTGCAGAGGATGCTATCTCGACCATCTGCTCCAGGTTCTCACGGTAATACTTTTCGGCCTCCTTAAACAAGCGACCATCCTTCGGAATAGCCACGCTCGCTGGCAGTTCTTCCATCAAGTCTTTCTGGCTCGATGGTGCATCGATAAATGCAGAAACAGCCAGCTGGTACAGACGCCGCCGCCGGACCTTGGCTGCCAGCAAAAACTGAGAATTGAACGCAGTGCCGGTCGTGGATGCAACCCCGCCCGGCCCGTAAAACTCGTTGTGGCCGGCATGTACGATGATCAGATCTGGTTGCATCGCGACGGACTGGTTGACAATGTCTTTCAGACTGAAACTATTGATGGCGACCATCCCAGCGTTGATAATCTCGAATCTCTTGTCCGAGTTCCGTTGGTTGAGCAGGATCTGCAATTGACGTGGAAACGAAAGTTCAGGGGGATACGGAAATCCCAGCACCGTGGAGGCCCCGACCACGACAATCCGATAAACACCAGCCGGCCGCGGAATATCGAATCGCATCGGCTCGGGCCCAGCCAGTTGACGTCCCGCAAAGTAGCTCTCCTCTGCCCGCGGATTGATCTGATAGTGAAGGATCTGGGGGTCTCCTGGCACCCTGACGAAGAGGCTCAGGTCGTTGCCGATGTCGAACGTAACGAGCAGTACCTCCGCGAGCAAAACGATCGCCACGGGAAACACCAATGCTCCTATTCGAAAACACCATAATCTGCGTTTCGACCCCCGAAACGCAGGCCGCTTCGCTGGTGACGATCGCTGGCCCTGGCTTGCCGACTTGGGCTTCCCTTTTCGGTTATTGTCTGTCATCAGTCTCACTCTGGACGGCAGGAGGGTCCGCGTCGTTCCTTACTCGGATCCAGTGATCGTGAAACGAGATTGACGGATGAATCTCGACGCGCGGCATGTGACAGGAAATGCAGTCGGAGTCCGGTGACACGGAGCAGCGCACGGAAGGTGGCGCTTCGGAATGACACTGCAGGCACTTTTTTTCGTATTGCTCCGTCGTCTGGCTGGCTGCGTGTTGATGAGGGTTATGACAGGTAGAACACAACAGTTGCTGCCTGGACTGGACGAAGCATTTCGACTGCACCAGGCCGACTGGCTGGTAACGTACGATTTTCGGGTTTTCACGCATGATCTCACTCTTTTCGACTGAGTCCTCGCCGCGATGACATTGCGCACATCCCTTTATTTGATCCGTCGTACGCCACGGTCGCTGTTTAAAACCCACGTCAGGATCAGTCGAATTCCTGGCCTGCATCACATTCGCATGGTGGGCACCACCGGTATGGCAACTTTCGCAGCCGACATTTGGAATGAGATCGACCAGATGGTCACCTTCAATCCGACCAGAAGTGGTATGGCACTCGAAGCAACGCTCCAGAGTTGTTCCACGAATTATACGCCCGAAATATTCAATCTCCTGCTGAGCTGGCCGGCCAAATTGACCCGGAGTGAGACCAGCCTGGTCGGGACCAGTGAACCACGAGACACGGTGTTCAATCCCCACTGGTACGTCGGTGCCATCTGGAGTCAGCGTTACAAATGTCATTGCATGCTCACCAGATCCAAACGCAAACTGCAGAGGAAATCGGTCTCCACCAAACTTCCCCGGAACAGACACATCCATGCCGACGTCGTTTAGAAAATAGTGAAACGTCTGTTGGCGTTCCAAATCAGAAAACTTCATATTTCTGAATCGGTCACGAAATGGAAAATCGCGTGTTGACCACAATGTTTTCGCATGGCCAGTGGAAAGATATTCCTTATGTTGCGACTGGTGGCACTCGCCACACTTCGCCGAGCCGAGGATCTTATTTTCACTGGCGATCAACACAGGTGAATTACGCGGATCAGGTGGCGGCGTGGAGTTGCCGACCAACCACCAGATGGCGACGATTAGCAGCGCTCCGGCAGTGGC
>CALFOL010000224.1 GCA_937919915.1 uncultured Planctomycetaceae bacterium | reverse complement strand
TGTCCATGAGAGCATGTCGATGACAATGAAACCGAAGTGTAAATGCGGAAGAGTGCTCAAGCACTCTGTGTGTTCACCAGAGCCGCCACACTGGCCTGCAACGTCACTCTTGCCAACTTCATCGTCAGAAAAATCAATCAGCGTCACGCTCAGTGAGAAGTTCGGCAGCAGAGCCATCGATATCAACAGTAAAGTCGTTTCAACTTTTCTCTTTTGTACTGCCGCATGCACCGGACTGCGCCGTTTAGAAACCGGAAGCCAATACTCTGCCAATACTCCGCCAATACTCCGCCAATACTTTGCTACACAACCCTGCGTTATCAGCGATATTGCTGTTTGAGATGTCGAACAACGTTGTCGATATCCGGGAACATCACAGAATGCCGCATGCGGAAAATCATCTTCCCCCCGGCGCTGGTGGTGTCGATCTGCTCAGTCAGAGAGACAGCACGCGTGGGAACGGGCTTGTTTGGGAAAACTGCAGCTCCTGGTTCGGTGAAGATCATGAAGAGATCTACCAGAAACTCGGCGTGCCCTGCACCGCAAGGGAAGACGCCCTCTGTGATTGCCGTCAGGTCAGCTGATCGTAGGTCTGTTTGTTCAATAGGCCGTGGTGAATTCGGCAGGGAGCGGTCAACCTCCATGTTGTAGCATCGGGTCCGACAAGGATGAACACCGCCAGCGTAGACATCAGCACCAGGGAAACCAGAACAGGAAGAGACAGCTCGCACAAAAAGTGTCCCGCTGCGGCGGTGCCAAGCGCCGTCGCCGCAATGGTCAACGCCGGAACAGCAGCCCTGTCGTGGCCTGGGATGATCCAGCGAAACAGAAACAACCGGCCTGCCAGATTCAAAGGCGGCGCATGGTTTCCACCAATCATTGCAAGGCGACCGATTGCCAGGAACGTGACCACAAACACAAGGAACGTTGCGGCGCCGCCCTGAGCAAGTTCCTTCTGACTGAAAATACTTAGTATGGCGTGCAGCCAAAAACTCAACAACGCAGCCATCAACAACCGCTCTCGTTTGCCGATCACGGTCGACGGTGTCCAGGGCGACAACGTCGCAAACGGCCAGCCCAGTTCGCTGACCGGGACTCGATCAGGACCGGTCTCCTTCCCCAACAAGCCGACTCCCTGACTGTTCATCGTCTGCCACCGTCGCTTGATGCGTCCGCCCCAGTGGATTGTTTCATCCCATGGAAACAGGTGCCAGCTGTCTGAAAGCCCTTTACACGCGACAGCCCAGCCTGCCAACAGCATCAACGGCAACAGCGGAGCCCAAACCTGCCCCAACCGCATTGCTGCGGCGATTAGCAGAAACGCTACGTAGGCAAATGCGCGAGGCTGAGTCAACCAGACTGTCGCCGGGACCACAGAAGCATAAGAGATCGCATACATGGCCAAACCCATTAATGGTGTGGGGCGCAGAAAATCAGAATGGGTTACCGTTCTGGGATCAGCCAGTAACAAAGCCAGAAACGCTACGACGATGATGTCACCAACACAGGGATGTACAGTGCCCAATGGCAATGCATCGCCCTTTTGCCACGGCGACGCGCGCAGCCAATTACGGTACTCGGTGTTAAACAACGGGTGGAACCAGAACACCCGAAACCACCCGAAGGCGCCCATCAGAACGACAACGGCTCTGTCTCGGGTCGACAACATGATCAGGGGCAAATTTCCGTAGACATCGAAATACGCACACGTCGCCCACAGAATTTCCATTAGCACAATGAAGGTGGCCGCAACAATAACGATCTGAGGTCGGGTCAGCACGCGACGAACCTGCGCGGCAAGATGAAACGGGAACCAGAGACGCTTCTTCATGATTCCGTTCCTGCGAAATAGTTTTCCACGTTTTCAAGCGTTTCCGGACTGGTCAGCGTAGCGAGCACATCCGACAGCGGTCCGTCGATCCCCGTCATCTGCCGAAGCCCGGCGAGGGATTCGTGCGCGACCACCTTGCCCTGCCGGAGCACCACGAACTTATCCGCCAGATCTTCGATTAGCTCCGGGGCCGGAGCTCTAATCAGAATGAAGTAACCATGTTGTTGCTGCAGCCGTTTCAGAACATGCTTGAGTGCCAGGATACCAGCGGGATCCAGACCGCCGCCAAAAGGTTCGTCAAAGATCAGTGTTCGAGCGCCGGTAATAAGTGCAGAAGCCAGAGCGAGCTTCTTTTGCTGACCGTTGGAATATGACCGGATTGGCCAGTCACTCTCGGTGACCAGACTGAACAGTTTGAATAGTCGACCCGCGTGATCAAACATCAGGTCAGCCGCGACACCATAGATAAAACCGACGTTGAGCAAAAATTCACGGCCCGTCCGGTGCTTTGGCAGCCAGGGGCGATCGGGTAGAAACACAACGTTGCGGCGAATTTCCAACTCCGCGTCCACGGTCGAACGGCGAATCCGTCCGTCAATCTCGACAACACCCTGCTGCGGCGACAGCACTCCGGCCATAACAGACAGCAGAGTCGTCTTACCCATTCCGTTTGGCCCGATAATCGCCGTGACTGTCGGGCGTTCAATTGCCAGCGATAAGTCTGTCAGCACCGGTCTTACACCGTAGTGCTGAGTAATATTCGTCAGTCGGATCATAGCTTTCCCCGGTCATCGAACCGTCGCTCAGTCCATCCGCATGGGAAACGTCGAACGCCGAAAATGGTTCACAAAAGGTGACGCACTTTCGAAAAATGTCTGAAGAAGTGCGTTTGCCAAAGAATCACCACCGCCGCGGCGAAGTGGGTATGGAGATATCGTGTTCACCGGTCGTCCACACTGGCTGAACGCCAGCCAGGAAACGGGACGCGGACAAGGGGGGAGAATGTTGACGTGTGGTGTCGGTGAGCCCACAATGAAGAGTTCAATCTCATTTTCACCGAGAGGCAGAATGCAAGACGAATGGATTGCCGCGTCACATGCCGGAAAAGCGTTTCGCTCGGTCTGCCTGCTCGACTGTCGCATCCTTTCTTTACAGGGCGACGCAGTGTTTCACAGTGGGCTGGTAATGTGCTCGGCTCTCCGTTGTGAAACACTGAGTCGCCCTGGCTTTCTTAACCGCAGGGCTGGCATCACCTGGCCCTGCGAGTTACGATCGGCTTGTGTTATTCTCCATCTATCAGAAAGGGCGAACGATGAGCGACGATGAAGGCGGCGGAAGAGGTTGGTTGATCTGGATCGGCGCACTCCTGCTGATCAATGGTTTGAGTTACGCGTTTAGCTGGGGCTTCTGGCTGTATTAGACTTTGCCGGAATTCATCATCAAGTCTCAACGAAGCGAACGTGCCGCGAATGTTCTGTTCGGACTAAACGTCTGGGCCTGGGGCGTGCTCGGTCTGACAACCACAAGCCTGGATCAACGATGGCACGCGGTGCGTCTGTGCATCGCTACAATTCATGTTGTTGTGGGCACACTGTTTGTGTTGCGACGTCCGTTGATTCGAAGCGGATGTCGCATTGACATCATCAAGGCGATTCCTGCCGTGGTGCTAAGCGGACTCGCGTTCAGCCATGCTGGCCCGTGTTCCGAATGGCCATCATTTACAACCGCAATATTCGTGAGTGGTACTGTGCTCACGATTGCCGCCTTCGCCGCGCTGGCAAAAAACTTCGCCGTGCTGCCAGCTGTACGGGGTGTCACCACATCGGGACCTTACCGTTGGGTGCGCCACCCGGCGTATCTGGGAGAAACAATCCTGGCACTGGCGTGCTGTCTGGCGAAGATCGATGCCATTGCTGTCGTGATTCTGCTGGCGACTATCGTGGCTGTCGTGCTGCGTGCTCGAACGGAAGAGGGCGTTTTCGCGACAGCGTCGGGTGAATGTTCCGCCGAATACGCAGCGTACCGTGCGTCCGTTCGCTATCGGATCTTCCCCGGTGTCTGGTGATCGCATCCTGCGTTGCCCAGTGTCACTGAGATTTGCAGCGATCGGAACGCAAAAGAAAAACGTCGATCAGTTAACCCGATGGGGCTGCCTGATCGACGTTGAATTCGTTGCGGGATGCTGCTACTACAGCGAAGTTCGCTGACTTGTGGCCGCGGAGTACGCGTTTCTTTCGTCCTACGTGAGCCGGTTCCCGCGAGTCAGAACCGTCCACAGCAAAAGGTGAATTGCTCTAAGACCGACCAGCTGATCTACGGGATCAGCAGGATCAATCCGGTCATCCATAGAAACTGTGTCGCGGTGGCTTCTTCGTTAAACGGCACCTGATACCGTTTCTTCGGAGCCCATTCGCCCGGTTGATAGTAACCCAACGCGTATTCCGGACACTTGGCAGGATGCAATGCCATCTGGTACGGCAGGGTCGTGACCTGACTAACAAAACGTCCGGTTGACACAAACGGTTGAATCCATTCATGTCGAGTGTGTCCATAGCGTTCCAGGCCCGGATCTTCAAAGTACAACGGATAGTACCACAGATTCGTTGGTTCCCACTGCAGCACAGTTCGGGGAAGCGTACTGGCCATGTATTCGCCGTTATCCATTCGTTTGTGGAAATCCTTCGGCAGATCTTCCTCATCTTTGTCGCCCCATGCATAAGCCAGGGTTGGCTGAATATCGGTTAGCTTGCGTTTCAGCAGACGCTCTCCTTCATCTTCCTCTTCCTCATCAACTGGCGAGTCTGTGTTTTCCTGAGCGGCGACCAGTAGAATGGGCATGTTATAGTCGTCGACATCCGGGCGTTCGTCTTCCGGGTTATAGAACTCAATCAACCGTCCACGTGTTCTTGTGGTGCCTTTGTTGCGGTTGAAGATTGTGACAGTGCTGCCCCAGTTGAAGTACTTTGTGACGCCGCGTCGAGTTTCTTGCACGCGCTTCACGGGACTTCCCACGACTGGCTGGCTGTCAGTTGCCGGGGTTGGCAGCAGGTTTGATGCCTCGATAAGTGCTGGTGAAATTTCGACCCGCGGAAGCAGATCGGGAACGACTATTGTTCCGGCAGTGTCGTCAGAGCCGGAAGTCAGCAGCACATTGTTGACACGCATGGCGTTCAACGCTGCGGGCACTGGTCTCGCGGTTGTACGGCTGACCGCCCGTAGTTGTGCTTCAGTCGGAATCAGTGGAACGGGTCCGGGCCCCGCTTTTAGCGGTGTAGTGTTGGGGCTATTCCGCAACTGCATCAGCAGCGAGCGCGCGGTATCGGGAGATGACTCTTCCCAATTCACCGTCGGCGCTTCCGGGACCTGCAGCACAGGTTCAGTTTTCGCCCGGACGCTGCGCAGGCTGATCGTACCATCGTCGTCCGCGGTGGCGACTGCCAGCCGGAACACGATGATTGTTAACAGCGCACTAGTTGTGACTGTCTGGCGAATGTTCCACCGAGTAGTTCGGTGATTCCTGAGTAATCGCGATGTCATGAGGATGGTTTTCCCTAACCGACGCAGCGGAAATCTCGATGAACCGAGCTTTCGTTCGCAAATCCTTGATCGATGCAACGCCGACGTATCCCATACCAGATCGCAGTCCACCGGTGAGTTGATAAACCACCGGCCCTAACGCCCCTTTGTATGGAACTCGGCCTTCCACCCCTTCCGGTACCAGCTTTGAAGTGTCCTTACCGTCAGTCTTTCCCTGTCGATAACGCTCGCTGCTGCCCTTCACCATAGCTCCCAACGATCCCATTCCTCGGTACCGTTTAAAGCTACGTCCCTGAAAGAGAATCATCTCACCAGGGCTTTCGTCTACACCTGCTAACAAGCCACCGATCATTACAGACCAGGCACCCGCAGCAAATGCTTTTGTGATGTCTCCACTAAATCGAATTCCACCGTCCGCAATGATCGGAATCCCCGATCCTCCCAGCCCCTTCGCCGCATTGGCGATGGCTGTAAGTTGTGGGACACCGATCCCCGAGATAATTCGCGTTGTGCAAATCGATCCCGGGCCAATCCCCACTTTCACCGCGTCTGCTCCGGCATCTGCCAAAGCCTTCGCACCTTCCGCCGTCGCCACGTTCCCGGCGATGACGTCGATCTTAAACTGATCCTTGATTGCCTTAATCGTCTCAATCACATTGCGAGAGTGCCCGTGTGCACTGTCCACAACTAATACATCGACACCTTTGTCCACCAACTGTGATACTCGTTCAAGATCATGCACACCGACGGCGGCGCCAACACGCAATCTTCCGCGCGAATCTTTCGATGCCTGCGGAAACTGCACGTTTTTGTCAATATCCTTGATCGTGATCAAGCCCCTCAGTTGGTATTGATCGTCAACCAGCAGAAGTTTCTCGACTCTGTTTTCCAGCAGAATCCGTTGTGCCTCTTCCAGACTCGTGTTTTCCGGTGCTGTGACAAGCTTGTTCTTCGTCATGACCTCGGCCACCGGTCGGTCTTTGGATTCCAGGAACCGCAGGTCGCGACGAGTCAGAATCCCCACCAGTTTTCCGCCCACAGTGATGGGAACGCCTCCGATATTGCGCTCGTCCATAATCCGCACCGCTTCGCCGACAGTGGTGTCCGGCGGCAGTGTCACGGGATCGACGATGACACCATGCTCACTGCGTTTCACTCGATCGACCTGCATGGCCTGCTGTTCGATCGGCATATTTTTATGAATCATGCCGATGCCGCCCAGTTGAGCCATCGCGATCGCCATGTCGCTTTCTGTGACGGTATCCATTGGACTACTGACGATCGGAACATGCAACGGAATGTTGCGAGTCAGCATCGACCCCAGATCGACTTCGCTGGGCACAAATTCGCTGTAGCCAGGTTCCAGCAGAACGTCGTCGAATGTGAGTCCCTTGTAGGCAATGCGATCCTGCATCGGTGTCGTATCCTTTTGAGTTTTTTTTCAGCTGCAATGAGAAGCCGCTAGAGAAACGGTTTTCTGGTGGCCCGAGTTGGATGGATTCGTTGTTTGAGTCTCTGTGATCAAATTCCGCGAGAGCAACATTCGGCTGGCCTCGACAGGTTCGAATTTCAAGAGGCGGGGCCGATCCGGCGTCTATTCGGCCGACTTCACCGCCACCCCAAATCGATTTCCGAGTTTCACCAGCGTCAGAACGTCCAGTGTTTCTGCACGGACGTCTTCTGTGTGGCCCAGTTCTTCCAGCACTTCGTCCACTTGTAACTTTGTCAGCTGTTTGCTGTACATGCCCACCAAGACCCGTCGCAGCAGTTTGCGGCGCTGGTGAAATAGTCGTCGTAGAAAATCCAGGAAGAACGCTTTGTTGTCGATCCGTGAACCACGCCCGTCGTGCCGCCAGATACTCATGATGGCCGAATTGACTTTGGGCCGTGGCCAGAACACTTTCGGTCCCAACCGACGCAGTATCTTCACGCTGCATTGTGCCTGCAACCACACCGACAAGGCGCCGTAGCTGTCGGCCCCGGGTTCGGCGATCATCTTTTCGCCCAGTTCCAGCTGAATTGTGCAGACCATCCGCTGCCATGGCAGATCAGAAGCGACCAGATTGGCTATGACAGGGGTGGCGACGCTGTACGGCAGATTCGCCACCAGCTTTAGGTGACTGCCCGGACGTTGAGCAAGTTCGTATTGCAGCAGCTCTGTGATCTCTGGCGAGATCGTATTCTTGTTCTTCAGGATATCGCGATGCAGCAACGTCACGTTTTCGCAGTGTTCCGTCGCTTTCGCCGCCAGTGCAAACATATTGCTGTCAACCTCGACACTCACCACCTTGCCAGCTTCTTCAGCCAGAAACGTCGTCATGCCACCGGTGCCGGGACCGACTTCCAGCACCAGATCGTCTTTGCACAGTTCTGCGGCGCGGACCGCAAATTCAATTAGATTAATGTCGATCAGAAAGTTCTGTCCAAGGTCAGAGCGCGGATTGAACCCGTGCTGCTGGAAGAGTTCCATCAGATAGGATCGTGTTTGCCGGCTGCGGTCTTTCACAGATTTTTCTTTACTCAGGGCCTGTTAAGGTGTTTTTGAATGAATCGAAAACAGTTGTCGATTCAACGAAAATCATAAATGCTGCCGCCACCTTCACCGCTCAGCAGTTTGGCGACGTACTTGCCAAGGATATCCAGCTCAATGTTGACTCGATCACCAACGCTGCGTTGCCCGAGCGTTGTGATCTCCAGCGTATGAGGAATTAACGCCACGGAAAACCGATTGGTTTCCACATTCACCAGCGTCAGGCTGATTCCATCGATTGCAATGGAACCCTTAGGCACCATCAATGCCGTCATCTTTTCCGGGGCGCGAAACCACATGTCGATCCATTTGTCGTTGTGATCGATCGCATCGACCGTTGCGACGCCGTCGACGTGCCCCTGAACAAAATGTCCGCCCAACCGGGCACCGACAGCCAGCGAACGTTCCAGATTGACTTTGCTGCCTTCAAGCAGGTCGCCGAGAGTTGTTTTGGCCAGCGTCTCTTCGCCTGCTTCGAAATCGAGCAGCCCGTCGGAGATCTTGACAACGGTGAGGCAGCAGCCCGAGTTCGAGATACTGTCACCAATCGCAACTTCAGTGGCTGAAAAGCAGCTGTCGTTAGGAGCAATCGTCAGGCGCACGCCAGCCGGTTCCTGCTTAAGGATCCTGACAGTGCCCTGTCCTTCAACGAGACCGGTGAACATTTCGTAAAGCGATGCAACAAGGAAAACGTCGACTGTGGACGTTGATGTATTCAGAGGGATTCGATTTACCTCTGTGTGTTGCACGGAGATTCTAACGCATTTCGCGGGAATTGCATTAGATGGGTCGTGAAATGACAGCATCGAACGGTTTCTGAGACCGGTGGCACCGACGGCTCTCTGGTTTCAGGAATCCAGATCAGTAATACCTGACTTTTGCTGCATTTCGTCGCTGCCTGAAGAAATTTCCAATCCAGAGAACGGCCGCCTGACTGCGAGAGCCCGATCGTGACCACGGCTGGTTCGATCTGCTCAGGTCTTCCCTGGCGAAACTCCTTTCGCCATGCGACGAAGCCTCAAATTGCGACAATTCGCCGTTCCTTTACTGGCTGACGCAATATCCGCTGGTGACCCACAAATTGCGGGTATCTGCCCAGTAGGGATTTGCCTGGGTGCGATTCAAGTTGTAGCTTCGATTACACACATTCTAAGCCGTTTTAGTGAAAGAGTTTACGCGTCACGCAGTCTGTATATACCAGGCAAGTCAGCTCGGTGCGGGAAGCTTTGCGGGTTAGATCGTCTCTCACGGTACCGGGATTTGTACCAATTCAAACTCATTCGGAAGTAGGGTTTTCCGAATACTCTTCTATGTCATTGCGCTCGCTCGCGGGCCAATCTGGGGTCTGACAATGAAAATGTGCATCGAAGATTTCACCACAGTTCTTACCGCAGTCGTTGCTCTCAGTTACAGCGGCAGTGCATTCGCCCAGCTCAATGGAACTCAAACATTCACGGTGACCGTCAACTCCGCTATGTCAATCACGTCTCCATCCGGTGGTAACGCGGTCCTCGCACATGACACAACGGATGCCAATCAATCATTCAGTGCTTCAGATACAGACTGGGATGTGATCAGCAACAGCGGTACAGGTGCGACCGTTACATTTACAAACAGTGGTCTGTTTACAAACACAGTCGGAAGCAACATCTACACGCGTAACCTGACGATGGACCTGACGGAAACGACTAACACCGACAATGTTTGGGCAGTCTCGGGTCCGACCACTTTTACAAGTACGTCAGGAACAACAACTGGTTCGCTTCAGGCGGTTTCGACTGGGCCAGGACATGCCACACTTGGGCTAAACGTCACTTTTCTTGATACCGATTACTCACTATTGCCAGCTGGCAGCTACGTCATGACGGTGACCGGAACGATCGCTGCCAACTAACTCTCCTGCAGAGTCTAACACGGACAAATCACGCAGCATGGATGCCGCGAACACACAACACAAACTGGACAACTGCCGCCTCCGGCTTACGGTGTGCGCCGTTGTCCTTTTTGTGTTAACCGCTGCAAATCATTCAGCGTCCGCGCAGGTTGCACGACTGACACCGACCAGCGGCGATGTCGAAATCACGTATGACTACACTACTAAAAATCACACACAGTCCTTTGCACCAGTCACCTGGCGCGTTCAAAACACACGTTTTCAAAATGGGTGTGTGGTTCAGTGGACTGCAGATGCATTTTACGCATACATGCGATCCCGGTTTTCGTGCAGACTGCGACCTGCAGGTCGTCATCAGTGGCGGTTCCACTTCCGCTCGCTGGAAAGTATCCACGCCTTACGATGCGTCTAATCTGGCTTCTGGCAAAGACCAGGCAGCCGTCGAGATCATTTCCATCCGCCGCGGCAACGCCAGAGTCAGCTTGCGCGTGCGGTTCACTCCTTCTCCCCAGACCACCCTCGCCGGCGGCAATTACCAAACCACGCTGACTGGAACAATTACCGGCATCTAGCGACTCTCTCACCTTGAGCAACACCTCCGAATGCACGGACTGACAACATCGAAGCTCGCTTCAGACGCGCGCCACTTTTCGAAGTGGCTTCTCGCGCTGTTAGTTTGCGCTGTGTTTTCAGGTTGCCGGACCTATCCCGAAGTCTGTCGTAAGTCGCTGAATGAGTTGTATTACGAGGCAGTAGCGGCCTCACAAAACACTCCCGAACGCACCGGAGCCATTGTGCAGATGGCCCATCCGACTGAGCAGCAGTTCCTAAACGAACCGATGTCGTTGCCCGTTCCGGAGGGCGGCACGATTATTCTCCCCCCGGAAAGTCTTCTGCAACCGATTCCGCTGATGCCCGTTGAAGAGGCCGT
This sequence comes from uncultured Planctomycetaceae bacterium, assembly GCA_937919915.1. Lineage (GTDB taxonomy): Bacteria > Planctomycetota > Planctomycetia > Planctomycetales > Planctomycetaceae > Fuerstiella. The sequence continues at coordinate 2,824 of CALFOL010000224.1, read as the reverse complement.
AGAAACGTCTTACACCCAGCAGTGGCAAAATCAGGACACGGCCAGGCAACGGCAGCTCGATCATCGAGCGGTCGTGTTCGCCCGGTCGCATGGGAAAACGGTGCAGCACCGCTGGTTACAGAATATCTCGAAAACACCGACATTCGCCAGTCGCTGCAGACCATTGCGACTCAGGCAGAAGTCGCGCTCATCATCGACGAACAGGTCGGCGGCGTTGTGACGCCGTGATTGAGGACGCCGACTTCGAATCAGCGTTGCAGACAATTCTGATGCCGCTGGGGCTGATCTATCGCAAAGTCTCGGAAAAGCAATACATCATCGGCGTGCCCGATCCGGCTTCTGCCCTGTTTTCACGATTGGCAGATCGCCTCGACTTTCGCCCCATGCACCTGTCCCCGACAGAACTCGCCGGACTCATCCCGGAGCGTCAGAAGCAGTTCATTCAGGTCGTCGAAAACCGCAACAGAATCCTCATCGAAGCACCGCCCGAAGTTGCTCAGTCGATCATGGAAAGAATCCAGCAGTTTGATACAGCCATTCCACAGGTCGAACTGGAAGCCATCGTCTGTGTGATAACACCCGACCATGGGTTTCGATCCGGCCTGGACTGGGGACATGCTGTGACTCTGAACGGCAGCGAACTGCTGAATCCGGGAATGGCGGGACTGGCCTTTTCAGGTAAGGGATCTGGTAGTGGAGTCTCAAATACGTTTTCTGATTTCAGCGTGACATCTGCGTTCGTGAAGCTGCTTGCTCAGGAATGACATCTGGCAATTCGCGCAGCTCCGCGAGTCACAGCACGCGACGGAGATCAGGCCAAGATCGCCATCACCCGAGAATCATTCTTCAGCACACAACCGCAAAGTGGCGACAATTTCTTCCGCCAGGATATCGAAAGTGTCCAGGCGGGAATTGAACTGGACATCACTCCGCTTGTCCGCGGCAACACGATCACAATGAAGATTGAAAAGGCCGAAGTCAGCGAAGACATTCGCACGTCGCAGATTCATGCCGGCGTCGCAGAAAATCCCTACCCACAGATCAACCGTCGACAGGTTTCGACAACCGTTCACGTCAAAGACGGCGAAACGATTGTCATCGGAGGACTGGCTCAGCGACAAACCGTCGATCGCGTTGCCAAGGTACCGTGGCTGGGAGATCTGCCGGGCGTTGGGCGGATGTTCCAAACGGTTGAACAGACAGAACAGGACGCAGAAGTCGTGATCTTTATTTCTCCAAGGCTGGTGAAGCCAACGCTTTAAAGGAAGCGTCCTGAATTCACTTCCGCGTTTCAGCTTACTGTCGCGAGTTTTGGAAACGATGTTTTTTCAGATTATCCAGCGGATTGAGGATGAAAGTTTCGGGCCAACGGCGCTGAGTGCAGTGTCTCACACAGTGGATGAGTTGTTCGTGTTGAATGAACGAACTTAAGAGGCGCGACCCTACAGTGAATCCTAATGAGTCGTGAATGCGTCTGGCTCACGGGACACGACTCAGTCCGAAGGACATACTCCGCGGCCACGAGTTCGCACCAACTGCTGTAGGTCGGCAGGTCTCAGAGCAATTCGCAATTTCATGGGGAAGCCGATTCCATCACAATGAGTTTCCGTTCAACAACCGTACCACGAACGTCGTTGGGAATTCGACCGACACATTTAACCCGACGCTAAAACACTTTCTTCGCATTTTGAGATGACATCATGATGATTCGCTGTTCATTCCTGACTGCATTGATCAGTCTGTCGCTCACGCAGGCCGCGTTTGCTCAGAACGATCCCCCAACACCCCCAGCCGTAAAAGTCTAAGCTGTATGTCCCTGTTCGCGTGAACCAATCTGGCTCAGAACGTTACAACGCACGGATTCTGAAGAAAACCCGACTTCGTATGGAAGGCGAACTTCCGCAAGCCGTTTTTCCCGGTGAATACGACATGACCGTGGAACTCTTGTATAAGGGCCGAGTCTACGAACGCACCGAGTTCCCCGTGACAATCAACTCAGGCGACTTTCCGGTGCAGGATGCGACCATTGTTCGCGTTGCTAAAGATATCGGAGTCACGCCGTCGCACGTGCAGTTGTCACTAAAGCGCGGGGGAAGTCGCCTGGAAAGTATCACAATCGAAAACAACAGCCAGCAGCGCGTGATCGCTACTCTGAAGGCCAAGCCACTACTGGGGGAACTGTCCAACTGGCTGAATTTTCGACCGGATATGCTGAAGCTTGCTCCCGGCCAGAAACGCAAGGTACTGCTCACGCTCGGCAACAAACGAGATTTCCCGGACCACTCTTATGCCTACGCCAGCGTCGAAGTGCGACCGGAAGTGGGTCAGGCGATCGGGACTCAGGATATCCCAGTCTGCCTGTTGACCGACAGCGAATCGGCTCCCGAACTCAAACCGAGCAACCTGCAATGGCAGCCGTCGCCATCAGGTTTTTTGGTCCCCATCGAAAACGTGGGTCGACAACACGTTCCGCTACAGGCCCGCTTCACAATGAAGGACGAATTTGGTCGAGGCTTCGTGGTTGATGGCGGTTACGGCCGCTGGCTGTTGCCGGGAAAAGCGGACCAATTGTGGTTCCCATTCGTCCAGGTGCCACCACCCGGAAATTACGACGTGACCATTCACGTCGATCAGGGAGCCGGAAGGACTCCGATGGAAATGAAGCAGACAATCAAAATTCAGGCAGCCACAGACAAACGCGTATCCGAGCAACCGCAAACAACCACAACGAATTAGCGGAGGGGCAACTTCATAAGCACCCGCCCACAAATAAACGCACATATCAGTGACAGCCCCAGTCTCCAGGGCAAGGATAAGTCGTAGG
>CALFOL010000223.1 GCA_937919915.1 uncultured Planctomycetaceae bacterium | reverse complement strand
CCGACTTCTTTCGGTGGCTGACGCACACTCACACAATGCGATGGCACGCCCATTATCACACAGAGGGAACTGGTCATTTGTATCAGGGACGGTTCAAGGCCTTTCCGATTCAGGATGATGATCACCTGCTGACGGTGCTGCGTTACGTGGAGAGAAATCCTCTTCGCGCAGCGTTGGTGGAAAACGCTGAAGACTGGAAATATGGCAGCCTTTGGCGACGCGTTCACGGGAAAGCGGAAGACCTTGCGCTTTTGGCAGACTGGCCGATTGCTCGTCCTCGACAATGGCGGTCACATGTGAACAAGCCTGAAACTGAATCAGAAGTGGAGGCCATTCGCCGATGCGTCCAGAAAGGCAGTCCCTATGGCAGCGAGTCATGGATTTCCCAATCCGCCGCTCGCTTAAGCCTGGAGCACACACTCCGCTCAAGAGGACGGCCCAGAATTCAAAAAGAATGAGCTGCGTCCCCTTTTTCTTCCTCTCGAACAACGTATCCTCGCAAGTAGGCCGTCAGTATGGTGCCCTTCGGTAAGCGACCGGAGAAGCTGCCCGCGGTGCTCGGCGGAGAAGAAGTGGCCAACCTACTGTCGTGCGTCAGCAGCATCAAACATCGCACCTTTCTGCTGACGCTGTACGCGGCGGGACTGCGCCTGAACGAAGGTCGGACGGCCGACTGCCGATGCGAGCTGCCACTCGGTTGCGTCGATCGAAAAGAATGCCGTTGTTCCTGTGGGATTCCCTTGGCGATTGAGACGCCGTTCACAGGTGTGGCTCGCCACGCCCTCGCCAGCCGGGGCGTCCCGGTTCGCCGAAGTGGCTGTTCCGGGCCGAACGTTCGACGTGCGGCTGTCTTCAACGACGATTCAGAAAACGTGCAAGGCGGCCGTGCAGAAAGCGGGTATTCTGAAGAACGTCACGCCGCACACGCTGAGACATTCTTACGCGACAGGACTCCTGGAGGCGGGCGTGGACCGGCTGACGATCAGTCGACTGCCGGGGCTCAAGAGCTTCTCAACAACGCTAGTCCGAAACTCGCTCTTCGCGCGACGCGTCAGCAGGAACTGTTGTAGTCGGCACTATTTATCACCTGACAGGACGAAGCCCCGGCGAGTGAATCGTCGTCTTCACGACTTATCGGATTCTGCGCCGCTATCCGCCTATCAGCACTTTGTTGAACTCCGCATACAGCGATTGGTGCTTTTCCTTGTCGGCCTGATCCGTACGCATGATTCTGTCCACAATCAGCGCCGCATTCTGCTGTCGTTTGGCGTTAGGATCCGATCCGGCCGAAGATGCCAGACTTCGCGCGATCTGGCGTGCGGTTCCGACGTACTCTCCTTTGAAGTCCTGCCACTCTTTGACACTGCCAGCGTGTGCCTTTTGATATTCGCCAGCGAACTCTTTGAAGAATGAATCCGGATTCACACCGAAGCCAGGCAACGGGATGATCCCCATGAATCCTCCCACAAGAATCAGCAACACGGCCACACCGCCACCAATCATCCCCAGTACCTTGGGCTCGGGCATTTTGAATCCATCACTGCTTTTTGCCGCTTTCTTCGCTGGCGGCCGCGCAGGTGTCGGCGGCTTTGTGAATGCGGGCGGAGGGCTGGCTGGAGTTGTCGTCGTCGACGAATTCATGACTGGCGCCGCGGGCAGAGTTTCGTTCTGATGCATCGGCGTGGTGGTTGTTGTCGCTGCAGAAATCACCGCTGCCGCCGCTGAGGCACGATCTTCCCGAACCTTTCCGTCTGCTGTAAAGACTTCGGCAAAAATCTCCTGCAGAAATTCGTCGGTCTTCCGTTTCCTTTTGCGTTTGGGTACCGTGGATTTCGCTTTGTCCGCCGCTGGCGCTTTATTTGCCGTCTTTTTCTTCTTCTTTTTCCTCGGGGAAACAGCTGGAGTCTTCGGCTGGTTTGCTGTCCCGGCGTCCTGCCGCATAATCTCCGTACTCAATCCCGGAATCGCTTCCACGGCGATCCAGCGCCCGTCTTCACTACCGCGAATTTCATCGCCACGTGACAAGGAACCCGCGCAGGCCATTTCAACAAGCTCGTCCTGCGTCAGCGGTCCAAACACCTGTCCCAACGACTGCACAAAGAACGTTGGTTCGTCTTCCTCTTCCACTTCGTCGACAGATTCAGGCTCCGTTGGCTTGTGGTGATTTGTGACAACAGGTTGAGGAGAGTCTGAATCGCCATGCAGGTTAAAGGAATCGATATCCAGATCGTCAGCGCCGGTGGCCGAAGAAACTTCGAAGCTGAAGGAGTCAATATCGAGACTGGAATGTCGATTGTCGTCTTCGTCGCTTTCGTCGTCTGACATCGCCCGCACAGTCGCCGGAAACCTGGCGACGGTGATCCACTGGTTCGAGGATTTTGGGCGAACGCGGTCCTCTGGTGCCAAGGTACCGTCCGTAATAAGCTGCTAAATTTCCGACACCGGTATCGGGCCGAATTCTTCGGTCAGCAATTCATAATACCACTGTTGTTCGCTCATCCGTACACCGATCCATCTTTGGTCAATCGCGTTGTTTCGCTCCGCTTTACCCGGAATGCTGCGAGGGCAAACACCGAATTTTGCTGACGGGTTCAATACTGTGTTTGACAGGTGGCAACCCCGGATTCCACTGCCAAACAGTTGATTCTTTTAAACCTCGGGGACACTCACGCATCAAAAACGATTGGCCCGGGATTTCCACGTCCTGGCACCCCTTGTGCTTTCGTAAGGATGCCGCCTATCGATTCAGCAGACCAAAGTTCCCGGCATGAAACTTCATGATCTCGATGCCACGCTTCTGGTAAATCTCAGCCGCGCTGTGGGGCACGTCTTTGGCAATTGATTGCTGATAGGGAATTTTCAGTTCGTCGAGAAACTTCATGTAGGCCAGGTTGTTCTCGTAGTTGAATCCCTTTGTCCCCACGTGAATCAGGATCGGCAGAGCCGGTGACTGCCCGGTGCGAACGTCTGCGTACCTGCGGGCGAGGTCATAGGTATTATCGCCTTCCATAAACACCAGCGAATCACTTTCCCGCCCATTGTTTTCTGAAATCGATTTTTCTGTCGCGTGCCCAGCCCCACCTGGCGCTGCACTGCAGAATAATTCCGGATATCGGAACATCAAACGCGTGGTGCCGCGACCACCCTGCGAGAACCCTTCTATACCGCGTCCCTCACGACCGGCGATGGTGCGGTAGGTTGCGTCCACGTGAGGAATCAGCTCCTTTATAAACACGTCGGCTCCCATCGCATTCCTGCGTTCTGGCATGTTGTAGTGGCTCACCGGACCACCGTTCACGAACACATAAATCATCGGCGGACAGTCGCCTGATTCGATGTGCTTGTGTATCTGCGTCGCTAGATCCAGGCTCTTTGTTTCACTGCCGGGCCGTCCACCATGCAGATAGTAGACAACGGGATAACGTTTGTTTGCGGCGGCTGCGGTCGAGTATTCGGACGGTCGGTAGATGCAAACCCCCACCTCCAGCTGCATACTGGGGCTGGTGAATGTTGCATGGGTCACTCCCTCAGGCGGTGACTTAGGAACGTTCACCCAGCGGAACGAGGCGGGCGTTTTGGTGACAGACGCTGTGGGCTCGCCCAGTGGTTTACTTTTGGCTTTGGCCATGTGCAGGTCGACTTTTCCGTGCATTGTGTAAAGCCGAAAACGTTCTCCATCATGCACTAACACGCCGCTGGATTTGTTGTCAGCAACGGGCAGCACGGGGCCATTGGAACATTTCTTCCATGTCAGCAGGTCGTCCGACACTGCGAAGTAGCTGCACCAGTCGCGAGGCTTCGTCGGGCTGCCCGTGCCGTGCAGGACCGCGTACCACTGCTTATTGCGGCGGATAATCTGATTCATGGCAATCATCAACTTGTCGTAACCTTCCGGCCCAGGCAGCAGCAGCGGTTCATCACTGACATTGGTCCAGATCTTCATGTTTTTCGACGTCGCCAGCCAGATGCCGGCATCGCGCCGTTCGTAGAACAGATGCCAGACACCGTCTTTAACGACTGCCGTTGGAGTTCCGTATGGACCGGCCGGAATCTTCTCTCCCGACGTCAGTCGCACGTCCAGCGTTCCCATCCGTTTCCAGCTCAATCCATCGTTCGATTTCAGCAGTTGTGGCTGGTCGCTGGCACCTTCGGCAAACATATAGAACGTATCGTTGCGTTTGACGATCATCATGTCTTCAACCCAGACATCGTCAAAGATCGGGTTTTTCGCATGCCGCTCCCAGACGATTCCGTCGGTGGAAGTCGCGTAGCCCAGTTTCATCGTGAGTGGTTGTTGATCCGGATTATAGCCGGTGTACCACATGCGATATTGATCGCCATCTTTGAGGATCCAACCGCGTTCACGAATCATCGCATCCCATTCGCCTGGCTCCCCTGAGAACACCGGGTTCTTTGCATGTGCATCAAATTCTGCGAACGCTGATGGAAGTTCCTGAGCGAACACAGTTCCGCTTGCGGAAAACGCCATAAAGAAAACGGTTAGACGAAAATTGGTACACACAATGAAATGCCTGACGTGTCGAAGAGCTGATATTGAACTCGGAAAATTGATCACGACCGTGACTGAAATCGCTCGCCGAGTCATTGGGCCATCGGATTGAAGAACCGCGCGGAAAGCGGTGCTGATGACTTGTTGTTTTGGCATAATATCGAGCAGCAATTGTCAGGGGTAGGGAGTCGAACAGGTCCGTCTGAGCGAATATCAAGAGAGTCGCCATGAATGAGACTCGAAACGTTCTGTTTCAATTACCGTGTAGTGTTCAATTTCTGCTCTTCAGTGTCACGAACGTTGTGGCCACTGATTTCAGTGAACGATATTCTGCGACGCTCGATCTGGAGACAGTCGGGAGTGTGCGGCGGTTTTGTACGCTGGACACAGAACAAAAGTCTGTTCGATATGTGGATGCGTTTCAGAAGCGGCCACTCCCAGCAGTCGAAGTACTTGAGTCCGTCAAGGCGGTGGCTGCATTCGACAGAGTCTGGGATGCGTTCGATCGGGAGTATGCCATGTTCGGCATCAAGCCGGACGTGAATTGGTCGACGTTGCGTGACGAATCTCGACCGCTGGCTGAGGCAGCGAAGAACAATGCTGAACTGAGTAATGTTCTCGCGAAGATGCTGGCGAATCTGGAAAACCTCTACGTCTACGTCAAAGTCAACGGCGCGTATGTTCCCGGCTACAACCGTGAGCGATTTTTCAACGCAAGCCGAGCAGCCGTGTTGCCGGTTGTTGGTGCCATTCGCAAGGCCGCAAGCGAACTCTTCTGGGCGGGGCGGGCGTTCTCCCGGCGGCCACATGGAAGGCCGCGTCATGACGCAGTTCCTGGTGATCGTTGGCGTCTTCGTATCCGGCGGCGATGTCGAAGTTTCGACTGAGTCGCTTGAGTTCCGGACGATCTTGTTTACGCTCTGTGCTTTCTGAGTTTAGGGTCATTGAAGCGTTGTATCTCCAATAAACACCTAAACCTGGGCTCTCGCGCAAGCCCGAGTATAAACCGGCGTATGCAATATCCGGGCTGGAGATTGAACCGCCAGTGGCCGATTTGTGGTAACCGCGAACGCTCCCTGGGTGGAGAGTCTATTCCCGGATTTTCCGCTGTCCAGCACGATAGGTGAGCCGCCGCTCAGCTTCGATAGGAATCGCCTTCATAGGCGACCGGTAGTTGTCGTGCCATTTTGCGAGACCGGGTCTCCTGCCGGCATGTGGAATTCCCCGTCCGCAAAACGCACAGTTACGAATCGCCACAGCCGCACCCGAAATTCGACAAGCGTCCGTGCAGTGTTCATCAATTCTTCACCTGAGGCCTCAATCTGCAGAGTAAGTTGACTTGTGAGAATGCTTCAGGAAGAAGTAAACTACGGCTGACAGGACGTCGATTTTATCACCCAAAGGTCAGGAATCAGAATGATCAGTTCTGCAAGGACGCACGATATTTCAAAGTCAAATACTCCCGGCGAACGCGAAGATCTGCCGCCGAATGCTGAGTTACCTGATACCCTCAAGCTGTTCGTGCTCGACACGAACGTCATTCTGCATGACGCGCAGTGTCTGTCCAAATTTCAGGAGCATGACATCGCTGTCCCGATCACAGTGCTTGAAGAACTGGATCGATTCAAAAAGGGCGATAGCGACATCCACTTTCAAGCTCGGCAGTTTCTGCGAACGCTGGACGAACTTGTTGGCAACGTGATGTCGGACGAAGGCGCGTCGCTGGGTGAAGGGCTGGGACATTTCCGCGTTCTGCTGAGCTTACCCTTTCGACAGGCCGACCAGGCGCTGCTGAGCGACACGGCTGATCATCGTATTCTTAAGACGGCGCTGGGGATCCGCGAATTATTAGACGACCGCGAAGTGGTTCTGGTGACGAAAGATACTAATCTACGATTGAAGGCCAAGGCGTTTGGATTGGTCGCTCAGGACTACACCAACGACAAGATTCGTCACCTGGATGATCTGTACACTGGCAAGCGAATCGTGAACGGGGTCTCATCCGAAGCCATCGCTCAGCTTTATAGCGAGGAAGGCGAGTTGCCAGCTGCGGAAGTGCCGTCTGTCGTCGATCCGGTCACCAATGAGAATTTCGTGTTGCGTAACGGGTCTCGGTCTGTCCTGGCTGTGTACAACGCAAAGACCGACCGATTTCGCCGTATCACTCGCACGACCTGCTTTGGGATCAAGCCTCGCAACGCAGAACAGGCGTTTGCATTGGAAGCGTTGACGGACCAACGAATTCGCCTGGTGACGCTATCAGGCAAAGCCGGTTCCGGCAAAACGCTGATGGCGCTGGCTGCCGCGTTGGAATGCGAGTCGCAGTATCGACAGATCCTGTTGGCACGCCCGATTGTTCCGCTCAGCAACCGAGATCTGGGGTTTTTGCCCGGTGACGCGACCGCCAAGATCGAGCCGTACATGCAGCCTCTCTTCGACAATTTGTCGGTCCTGAAGCACGAAAATCCTCAATCTCGTGAGTTGATAAGCCAGATGCTGGCGGAAGAACGCCTGGAGATCACACCGCTGGCGTACATTCGTGGGCGGAGTCTGCAGCAGACGTTTTTCATCGTCGATGAGGCTCAGAATCTGACCCCGCACGAAGTCAAAACAATCGTGACTCGGGCTGGTGAAGGCACAAAGATCGTCTTGACAGGTGACCTGCAGCAGATTGATCACCCTTACCTGGATTCGACTTCCAATGGGTTAACGTACGTGATCAATCGCATGAAAGAACAGCACCTGCATGCTCACGTGACGCTTGAGAAAGGTGTGCGTTCCGAGCTGTCAGAGGTGGCCGGCAATCTTCTGTAACATTGCTTCTGAAACCACACCGTTTTCATCACCAGCACGAATCGTAAGCGAGTGAATACCGGAATTGTGCCACGTTCAATTGCCGGCGCTGCGTGCTTGTATCCCCTCCATTTGCCGATCATCGTCGCAGATTTGCCAACGGCGGCACTCCTGATTGGTGGGCAGCAGCGTGCCTACCGCCGTTCATCAGTCGGATACTGTTACAGCGAATTTCGCTGGCTTGTGGCCGCGTAGGACGCGTTTCGTCCTATGTGAGCCGGTTTCCGCGAGCCAGAACCGTCCACAACAAAACATAAATTGCTCTATCAGGCGACGGTTCGCCACTTCGGTTGAGGCGGCCAATTTGATCTTTGCGCATCAAAAAAGCGAGTCCGTGTTGTTGCAGGGACTCGCTTCGGATTGCGTCCTGGTTGCTTAGCGGATTAGGCTGCGGCGCGACGCATGACTGATGACATGGGGATCACGTCAAGGTCCTGGTGGCGACCCGAAGCCGCAATGAACGACTCAAAGATCTGAATGTCCAAAGCTGATGCGGTATTGCTTTCCGGATGCCACTGGACGCCGAGGCAGTACCAGTCTTCGGAAGTTGATTCGTAGGCTTCAATCACACCGTCGGGGCAAATCGCACTCACTCGAAACGGCCGAGCCAGCGAAGCGATGGCCATGTGGTGATGGCTGTTCACTCGCACTTCGCCAGGGCCAAATACGTCATCAAGATGGGTGCCTGGGACAATTTCCAGGACGTGCCGCAGGTTCTTCTCGACTTCATCGCGATGATGCAGAGCATTCGGGCAATCTTCCGGGATGTCCTGAAAGAGAGTGCCGCCGCAGAGGGTGTTCACCAATTGCATGCCGGAACCGATGGCCAGAATCGGCAGCTTCATTTCGATGGCCAGTTTCGCGATTCGACGATCAAAATCCTCGCGGCGCTTTGGCATGATTCGCACAGCAGGAGCTGGATGCAGGCCCATTCGGGTGGGGTCCAGGTCCAAAGTGCAACCGGCGAGAACGATGCCACCCATCGTTTCCAGAATTCGTTTCAGGTCATCGTCATTATCGTATGGTGGCAGCATGACGGGAATCCCACCCGCTCCGATCACGCTGTCGTAGTAGCCTGAGTTGTACCAGCTGAGTGCTGCGCCGTTGTAACGCTCTGGCCGAAAGTCGCCTGTGATACCAACAATTGGTTTCGTTGTGCTCATCGTGAATCCCTCCCTGGAAAATGAACCGCAATCGTTACGGTCTTTGATGGTCCAGGAACAATCCAGGCGAACTCGATATGATCGAGTTTCCATGCTGCGAAGGAATGGCAGAACTGATTCTGCAGATGCCGGTTCCTTCCAGCAAAGTGAACAACAATGTCGTTCACTTAAGATTGCTCGCAGACGAAAGTGATGCTTGGAATCCCATTCCTCCCATCAACGAGCGGAAGGTTAGTCCGGCAGAATCCGCCTGTAAAGGACTTAGCCGATTTTGTGCAGAGTTTTAATGGCGAGCACAAGATGTGGTGCCTGGGTGTCGCGAAGCAGCACCTATGGATTTGGTTTTGTCGTGTTGAGTGGGATGATTGGTCATCCACTGGGGCCGAAAACGAGAGATTCCTCGGCCGCTGATGCTCCATCTTAATGGCAAACAGCGAGAATGGTGGCCAAAACGATCCGTCATGGTAGGGCGCATCCGATTCCCGGTCGTCTGGACATCGGCCGGAAACGGCCACACGGCATTGTGTGGAGCGAGCCTATTTTGTTCGCCCAAAGACCATGATTGTGATGTCGTCGTTTTGGTCCCGTCCATTCGCGTGAGCCCGCACGTCGGCCAGCATGTCTTTGCCGAGTTCGTCTGGATTCGTGGAACCATTGCGGATGAATTCGATCACCCGGTCCTTCGAATACAGATTGCCATCAGGATCCATCGCCTCATCGACGCCATCTGTGATTAAGGTGAAGATATCGCCTGGGTCGATTTGTCTCTCGACGACTTCATACGGATAGCCCGAAATAATTCCGACTGGGATGCCAATGGCAGAATCGCTGATTTCTTCGATGCTGCCGTCTTCCTTTTTAATGACGGGTGACATGTGGCCTGCGTTAACAAGTGTAATGATGTTTGTTCTTAGGTCGATGACGCCCAGGATGTACGTTACAAATCGTCCTTCAACCATACTGTGACACATGTGATCGTTGATGCTCTGAATCGCCACCGACACATCACTGGTGAAGCTCATGGTGTTCTGCACAACACTGGCCATCCGTGACATAATCAGTGCTCCCGGGACACCCTTTCCGGCCACATCGCCAAACGAGACACAGACCAGGTCTTTGTTGATCATGAAGCAGTCGAAGTAGTCGCCGCCGACAGCCTGAGCCGCGTCGTAAGACGCAAAGAAGTGGTAGCCATCCACCTGTGGAAGTTTTTCGGGCAACAGCGCACGTTGAACGCCCATGGCGATACTCATTTCTTTGTCCTGCTTTTCCTTTTGCAGGTAGGTCACCAGCAGCCGAGCGTTTTCGTAAGCGTTTGCGGCCTGACTGGCAACAGCCAGCAGCAACTGCAGATCGTCGTCCGTAAAACGCTTCATGGGGTTCTGGGTATCGAGGTTAATCACCCCGAACGGAATCTCTTTGTGGTCCAGCATCGGTACGCACATCATAGAGTGAATGGTCAGGCTGGAGATCGATTCGCTGGCGCTGAATCTGGAATCACTGGCGGCATCTGCCGATAGGATGCCTGCCTTGTCCTCCAGAACCCTGTCCAGAATCGTGCGACTGAGCCGGACGGATTCATCGCTGTTCAAGTCCCGCAGTTTTTGAGCAACAGGGCGCAAGGGGGTGGTGGGCGTATCTCTGATCAGAATTGATCCTCGATCCGCCTGTGGGAAAATCTCGAACAGCGCTTCAAGGATTTTTGGGCTGATGTTCCTGACTTCAACTGTTCCCGCCAGTGTCTTGTTGATCTTCAGAATTCCCTTCAGCTTGTCTTCCGGACGCACGTCGAGCAGACCGTAGCCGCCAGCTGCAGCCGATCCCATGATGGTGCTGCTGGAATCTTCATCGTTGAGTTCCAGACCGAGTACGGTGCCGGTGGCAACTACTGCGCTGTCCGATGCGTCATCTTCGAAGCGAAATTTGATTGGCCCCAGTTTGATGCGGTCTCCGTCTTTCAACGCCACGGGGGTCGATGCGGCAAGTTGTTTGCCGTTTAAGAAGGAGCCGTTTCCGCTATCCAGGTCTTCAACCAGAATCTGGCCCGCTTTTTGTATTAGCTGGGCGTGGAAACGGGAAACCATGTTCGAATCCAGTTGCACAGTGCAGTCGGGGTGTCGACCGAATCTTACGGGGAATGTCGTCAGTTGGTAGGGAACTGCCTGGCCTTCTTTCAGCAGTACGATACGGGGCATATAATCGGCTCTGAGCGAATTGTAAGGATCTGGTTGAACGGTTGCAGTTTGTTCGACGCTGGTATGCAGACGTCGTGAAGTTGTCGGTTGAGTTCAGGTCTCGACGTTTTCCCATACCAAATCGTAGCGAAACGGGGAACTTGTGCCGACCGCAGAGACTACGCTTCTCCGAAAATGGCTTCGACGTTTCCGCGCAGGACGCGTTTTCCGAGGCTGACGGCTTTTTCCACGGTCCAGCCCCTGTCGATGACAAAGTCTGTCGCCAGGCACTTAGCCAGAATTCGCCGGTACATGGCAAACTTTGGCAACGCGAATTCCAGCTTATACATATCGCTGTAGTAGCCAATTTGCTTTGTCTGGGGAACAGCCTGCAGCCTCGCGCGGGTGTCGTTTTCGATGAAGACCGGAATGTTGCTGTACCACCAATGGCCGTTGGTGACGACGTTCGGGAAGATCCACGAGTAGCTGACCAACTCCTGATTGCTGGTTTCTGACAACACGGAGATCGGAAATGTCACCTGCGGAAACGCATTCAACAGTGCTTTGTACTGAATTAGTGAAACACGTTTGTCGTAAAGATCCTGCCCCTGAAACACGCCTGCTTCAAACACGCGACGATTGACTCCGATCATCAAATCGAACGGCAGCGCATGGTCAGCACAGAATTCCGCCAGGCTCCAAAACACGAAACAGCTCAGCGAATTCTGCTCGTCGGCTGACAATTGCTGTCCCGCAAACACTTTTCCCACCACGGTGTCTGCCAAAGCAGCGTCGATCGGTTCCGGAGCAAACGACGGTGGAAGGGAAATCGCACACGCTCGGGCGTTGTTCGCCTTGAAGTGGTCGAATAGTTTTCCGATGGCCTGTTTGAGGTCAGCGGAATTCGATGGAGTCTGGTCCGTACACTTCTGCAGCCGTTCGCGAACTTCCGATTTGCCCAGATGGAAGACAAGGTCGTCCGTTCGCAGACACGGAACATACAGGTTTGTGTCGAAGCCGCTCAGTGGGTCGTCGAAGTCGTTCGTCAGGTACACCTGATCCAGGCCACTTTGGTCCAGAACCTGCTGTTCCCAGTCGGGCTGCCGCATTTTTGCCAATGCACCATCGTACAGGGATTCCCAATTCGCTTCTGTAATCCGTTCGTCCTGAAAATCGAAAAAGACGTTACACATCTCCAGCAGCCAGCTGTATTGCGCTGTGTTTTCGATTGTGCTGAGCCACGGGACCAGTCGGCCGACTTTTTCTTTGGGCGAAATTCCCGGCTCTTCGATCTGACTCTTTGCCAGGCCCGCAGAATGCGCGAGTTCTGTGTAGTAGTGATAGCCCATGATGTCCGCCAGCGTTTCCGAGGCGGCTGACAGTGGATTAATATGAGTGTGCGGATCGATAAGTCTCAACGAACCGAGTTCTGCGAGAATTTCCTGTGCTACCTGCTGAGACATCGTCGAAGCTGTCCTGTGGCCGTTTGGCGGTTGAATTGATAGTTGTTCCCTGGAATACCTGTCGGGCACATGGTAGCCTGCTTGTGATCCATCTGCCAATTGAGCGTTGAGAAACTCGTTCGTGTTTTCTGATGGCGACCGGAAATTTTTCGGCACGAAGGTGTGAGCGGAGTTGTCGGTTATGAAGAGTCTTGAGTACCTAAAGCAGCTAATTCGGTTTCCTTCGGTGAGCTGCGATTCCAATCTGGAAGTCAGTCGCTGGGTCGAACAGACACTACAGAAGCTGGATTTTGAAACCGAATGGATCGAATACCAGGATCGCAATGGCGTTGCCAAAGCCTGCGTTTCTGGCAGAAAGGGCCCCGAATCCGGGCGTGGGATGGCCTATTTTTGTCACTCGGACGTCGTGCCCGTGGCGTCATGGAGTTTTCCTGATTCCGGCCCGTGGCAGCCGTATCAGACCGAGGACCGGATCTACGGCCGCGGCTCTTGTGATATGAAGGGATCGCTGGCGTGCATGCTGGCCGCCGTCGAACAGCATCCGTCAGGTATTCTCAGCGAACCAATTCACATTGTGTGTACAGCGGACGAAGAAGTGGGTCTGCAGGGAGCTCGCTATCTGGCGCAGAATTCGGCGATGTACCGCACAATCGTTGCGCGTCAGTGTCGAGCGATCATTGGAGAACCCACACTGCTGGAAGTGATCCATGCGCACAAAGGTGGCCGCGCGATGAAAATCACATCCCGGGGTCTGGCAGCGCACTCGAGTACCGGGAACGGCATCAATGCCAACATGACGATGATCCCGTTTTTGTCCGGTGTCCACGCGATGTGCGCAGAGATTGACGGCGATCCTGCATGGCAGGACGATCGCTATGTTCCTCCGACCATCAGCCTCAACCTTGGCATCAATGATCATACCTATGCGTTGAATATCACTCCCGCGCAATCAGTCTGCACGGTGTACTTCCGCACGATGCCAACCATCGACGCGGAAGTGTTGGTGGACCGAATTCGTTTGCTGGCAGATCAATGTGGCCTGCAGTTCGAATTGCTGTTCGCTGGCGATCCCGTCTTCACCGACCCCGATTCAGCATTCATCCACGAACTGCTGCAGTTGACGGGAACGTCAACTTCTCACACCGTGCCGTACGGCACTGACGGATCTTGCTTTTCGGACCTGACCGACATGGCCATTCTCGGCCCCGGCAGTATTGAGCAAGCGCACAAGGATGACGAATGGATCAGCCTTGAGCAGCTGAAAAACGGCACCGAATTGTATTCCAAGCTGATTCAGCAATGGTGCACCAAACCATCGTAGTGCCGCTTAGAGTCTGTCCGGAAACGATTCCCTTTGCTATTGCTTGTTT
>CALFOL010000222.1 GCA_937919915.1 uncultured Planctomycetaceae bacterium | reverse complement strand
TGCCTTGCAGAGAAACGCCGATTCGTAGGCGCGCATGCCATTCGCTATGAACTGAAAGAATCCGCCGAATTCGGCATCGTGGTGTTCATTGGCAGCAGCATTGGTGAAGCAAATTTGGTTGCATGTTTTTCGATCGGGATCGATGAGAAGCAGTTTGTCAGGCAGCCAAATGAAGGTGTTGGCATCATCTGGCTTTATTGTGTATGGCTTACCCGTTGTATCATCCCGTCTGGTTGAGACCGGCAGTTGTGTCGAAGGTTCCAATCGAATATGGCACCGTCCAGAGCGTTCCATGTACAGCCGGCCGGTTGCTGTTTTGGTGGTCTTAAACGTTTCGTCGTAGATGAATCGTGCGAACGTGACGTCCAGCCGCTCCGTGGTGGCCGCTGCGGCGCGCCACCGTTTCAGAATTTGCACAGCCGTCGGCTGCAGGACTGGTTCATCCGCGCCGAGCGACCTGGCGCAGATCAGGAGAACTAGTACAGGTGCGGTGACGAATCGGATCATCCTTGTCCTCAATGATCGGTGACTTGTGAAGACGAACGAGTCACCCGGCTCATGTCCCGCGGCAAAAGTTTCGCTTTGGTTGCTATCTTAATTTGTTGATCGGCTGCAGTGATACACCGTTCGATGTCACGGATCACTTCCCAATGCAATACAGCCTGATGTTTGATCGCAGCAGAATCTGGCCTTTGTCCGGTGTTGGGGACGATCGAAAGATTTCTGCTTTGGCCGGATCGACGTCGTTTACTGAGACGACTTCCATCTTTTCACCCGGCTTGACAGCAATGGTCTGGCCGGATTCAGCCACGAAGAAGGCAATGCCGCTCCATGACACAGGTGTTGCACAGAATTGGCCGGTCACGGCCGCATCTGCCACGCGCTCCTGCCACACTTCCTCCCCGGTCGCGATGTCGTGGGCTGTCAACGTGGCTCGCCGCATGTCCATGACCAGACTCTGTTGACCGATCACGATCGGTGCTGGCAGATCTCGGGCCGTTCGGCGTGGCTGATGCCATACCATATGAGTCTTCGTGACATTTCCGCTGCCACCTGGCCGGACAGCATACGTGTCACCTTTTAATCCGCAGACGACATGCAGCAGATCGCCAGCGGGCGTGACTGTGGGAGTGCCACGACCAGCGAAGCCTTTGCAATACCACAACTCCTCGCCGGACGCCGGGTTGTACGCGCGAACGCCGGAATGGCCGTTAACGACCAGTTCGTCTCGACCAGCGGCTTTGATTATAATCGGGGTGCTCCAGCCGCGCGCGTCTTCGCGTTTGGTGCGCCACACTTCGTTGCCGGTTGTCTTGTCGAACGCTGCGATGAAAGCGTTGGTGTCGGCGTCACAATTCTGAATCACGAGGTCTCCGAACAAAACCGGGCAAGCTGCGGTGCCCCATGGGCCATCGAAGTCTCCCAGCGGTTTGTTCCACAACTGTTTGCCATCCACCGAATAACAGAACAGTCCGCCCCCTCTGCCGAAGAACGCGTAGACCCGTTCGCCATCCGTCACGCAGGTCGCCGATGCCCAGCCGTTCATGTTGTGGGTGGGTTCCGGGTCGCCTGTCCACACCGTCTCGCTCCACAGTAATTTGCCGTCTTCGCGATTCAGGCACATCAGGATTCGCTCACGACCATCTTCTGCAGCGGACGTCAGAAAGATGCGATTACCAGCGATTACCGGAGAAGACTGACCGCTGCCTTTTAGAGGCACTTCCCACGCGACAGATTCCGGTCCCCATTTGACTGGCAGGTTCGCTTCTGAACTGTGCCCGTCCTGTTGAGGCCCTCGCCAACCGGACCACTCGGGTTCAGCAGCCGATAATCCGGTGCTGAGACAGGCTGCTGACACGAAAACAGATAGGGCGATATAAGCTGTTGGTCGCATGTGGGTTTCCTCGCTGACTGCCTGGCTCTCGCGCGACAGTGCCTTTCACGACAATATGTTAAGCGGTTCTGAACACGAAATGGTACACCGTTCGGCGGCCAAGAGAATGTTACGCAAAAGCGAACTCGCAGAATCGCATAGAATCCACATCATGAGCCGAGAATCGCGGTCAAGCGGCCATACGGATTGTTTGGGTCAGGTTCACGATTCCTCTTGACGATTTCCGAACATACTATTTCACAACGGTGTCCGTTGCGTCACGCGGAAGGCGGCACAAGGTACACGGAAATGACTGACATGATCACATTGATGGTTCGCAGGGCGAAGGCGGCGGGCAAATTCTGCGATCGTCAATGGCGCTGGCTGTCGTCACAGGAACGCCAGTGCGTCTGGAGAAAATCCGTGCTGGTCGCGCGAAACCGGGACTCATGCGGCAACACCTGACGTCAGTGCGGGCAGCGGCTGAAGTCTGTGACGGCGAATTGATCGGCGCAGAACCGGGCGCACAGGAATTGACGTTTCACCCCGGTGCCGTTCGACCAGGGGACTACCACTTCAGTGTTGGCAGCGCGGGTAGCGCGATGCTGGTGTTGCAGACGGCGCTGCCTCCGTTGCTGACAGCCAGCGGTCCGTCGACCGTGGTGGTGGAAGGCGGCACCCATAATCAGTGGGCTCCACCATTCGACTTTTTGCTGAAGTCTTACCTGCCACTGATCAATCGTATGGGGCCTGAAGTGACGGCTCGCATCGAACGCCACGGATTCTATCCGGCAGGTGGCGGCCGCGTTGTTGTCGACATTCAACCTGCCCCGTTTCTGAATGGCTTCGATCTGACTTCGACAGGTCGCGTGTTGAATCACCGTCTGATAGCGCTGGTGGGGAACCTGCCGACGGAAATTGGCGATCGAGAAATCGCGCGCGGTTCGTAAGCTGAACTGGCGTAAGGAAGACTGTGAAGTGCGCGGCGTTCGAACGAACGGCCCAGGCAACGTTCTGATGGCAGAAATCGAGTGCGAACATGTAACGGCGGTGTTCACAACGTTCGGCCGACAGGGAACGCGCGCAGAGCATGTGGCCGACAACCTGGTGAAGAGTATTCGTGGCTGGCAGAAGACGACGGCTCCCGTGGAAGAATACCTGGCCGATCAGATTCTGTTACCGCTGGGACTGAGTGCCGCGCAGCCAGCCGATTGTGGCGTTCGCTGTGGCGGCACATATCTCACCGGACCGCTGTCGCAGCATACTTTGACGCATATCGACATTCTGCAGCGGTTCCTGGACATCAGCATAGTTGTCAACCAGCGGCAGGGTGGTCAATGCGAGCTCACGGTCGGAAGCACCTCTTCTGGGTGACAAACGAACGGCCACACGATAAAACCTCGGCCTTACAGCATATTACGCTGATTTGTGGCGGCGAGGAACGTATTTCGATTGCAGAAAGCCTACTCCCGCGAGCGAGTACCGTTCACAACAATAAGTAAACTGCTCTAATGTGACGCAATCTACTTCAGGCATGCGGGAAAACGTGAGATATGAATCCGGTTGGTTTGTTACTTGTTGCCGCAGGGATCTTTTGCGTTTGTGGCGCCGTGCTGAATTGGGATTTTTTTATGAACAACAGCCGAGCCTGGTTGTTCGTGAAGATCTTCGGCAGAAATGGAGCCCGGTTTTTTTACGTGCTGCTCGGTGCTGCGATCACGATCGGTGGTGTACTGATGACGCTCGGCATCATTACGGACGCGTAATCAGGTCGTCCCGACTCCCTTCTTTCTCTTTCAGGCTGGTGTCTCGATGCCATTTCGTCCCATTGAATCTGTGACTGTTGTCTTGCTCGTCGTTGTCGTTGCCGGATCGGTTTCCGCGCAATCACAGCCACGGCAAATGTTCGATCGCTGGGACAAAAACAAAGACGGAAAGCTTGTTCGCGAAGAATTGCCAGCCGAAATTCGTCCGAATTTCGACAAAGCGGATATCGATGGAGACGGTTTTATATCCATCAGGGAGCACGCCGAATATCTGCAGCGGGGCAGTCGACGTGGAGCGAGCGTGCAGGGGAATGTGGAGGTCAAGCGAGACCTGAGTTATGTGCCGGACGGTCATGAACGTCACAAGCTGGACTTGTACCTGCCGAAGGCGAAAGACCAGCAGCCAGATGTACCAGCCAGCAAACGTCCGTTGGTGATCTGGATTCATGGCGGTGCCTGGCGGGCAGGCAGCAAAAACGGTTGTCCGGCTGGCCCGCTGGTTGAACGTGGCTTTGTAGTTGCGAGTATCAATTACCGTCTTAGCAATCACGCCGTCTTTCCGGCTCAGATACACGACTGCAAAGCCGCCATCCGCTGGCTACGGGCGAACGCGGACGAGTACGGTATTGATGCAGAAAAAGTCGGCGTGTGGGGTTCGTCGGCAGGAGGGCATCTTGTCGCTTTGCTGGGGACTTCGGGTGATGTTAAAGATCTGGAAGGCGATCTTGGTAACCTTGATCAGTCCAGCCGAGTTCAAGCGGTTTGCGATTGGTTCGGTCCCACGGATTTATTGTTGATGAATCAGCAGGCTGGCGAATTCGGCACAATGGATCATGACGCTCCGAACAGCCCGGAGTCACAGCTGCTGGGAGGCACGCTTCAGCAGGTTCCCGACAAAGCGAAGCGAGCGTCGCCGTTGACATATGTGACTTCAGACGATCCGCCGTTTCTGATTGTGCATGGAGACCAAGATCCGCTGGTGCCGTGGCAACAGAGTCAGATGTTGACGGATTCGCTGAAGGCTGCGAAGTGTAAAGTTACGTTCACGATCGTTTCCGGCGCAGGGCATGGCCGCTTCAAGGAGCCACAAGTGACGGAAGACAGCCTGAAGTTCTTCGAAGACGCGCTGAAGTAGGTCATGCTCCTGCGTTACGTTTCGCAGAGCGGTGTTTGCTTCTCCGTGATGTTGGGAGATCGCTCAGCCATTTCGGCGTTCAGCGCGATGTATTCGGTCCATTGTCCCGGAATCTCGTCGTCCTGAAAGATCGCTTCCGTCGGGCATTCTGGCGCACACGCGCAGCAATCGATACAGGGATCCGGATCAATGAACAGCATGGTCTCGCCTTCGTGGAAACAATCACACGGGCAGACGACAACACAATCGGTATACTTGCAGTTAAAGCAGGGTTCGGTCACAACATGAGGCATGATCTCGGTCTCCGACAAAGGAATTGGTGTGTCCAATGGCTGATGCAATTCCTTTCGGACGACCGGTCAGCAAAATCGGTAAAAGGCGAAAAGAGTGTCGCCCACGCGGTCGAGCTCCGCGTAAACTCAGACGAGTGCAGCCCTTAGAGCAAGCTACGACGACAGGAAAAGTAAGCCGATCGGGGGGCCATACTACAGCGTCTTTAACTT
This sequence comes from uncultured Planctomycetaceae bacterium, assembly GCA_937919915.1. Classification (GTDB taxonomy): domain Bacteria; phylum Planctomycetota; class Planctomycetia; order Planctomycetales; family Planctomycetaceae; genus Fuerstiella. Next base: position 6,920 of record CALFOL010000222.1, on the reverse strand, counting down.
TAGCGCCCAGATGACTGTTCCTGAGAAATCTTCCGCCCGCATTTTCGCCAGTGTTGTTCGCGGCAGCGACGATGCGGCGGATGAGCTTTTTCATCGCTATCTAAAACGGCTCAGTCAGCTGGCCCGAAGTCGTCTGGCCCCGCGCGTCGCTCAGCGCGTTGATCCGGAAGACATCGTGATGTCGGCGTACCGCAGTTTTTTTGTCGCGGCCAGGGAAGGGCGGTTTGACATCGAACGCTCGGGTGATCTATGGGCGCTGTTGACCACGATTACCCTTCGGAAGTTGTATCGAACCTCGGCACACCATTCAGCGGCCAAGCGAGACGTGGCTAACGAAGCGGACCTGCCGGAGGACTTCAATCTGGATCAATGGGTGACATCGCGCGAACCGGAACCCGGCGAAGCGATCGCTCTGGCGGAAGAGGTCGAAGCCGTGCTGCAGGCTTTGCCGTCCGTGGACCGTCGCATTCTGGAACTGCGGTTGCAGGGTGAGCTCATGGGAAAAATCGCGGCAGACACCGGGACGTCAGAACGAACCGTCCGGCGCACACTGGCGGCGATTCAGGACGGCATCGCTGCGAAGCATGGTGAGGTCGTGGTTGCGCGGTCTGACAAACCGGCGAAGCCGTCTCCCTCAGCCTCTGTGGTGTTCGCATCAGCGCTGGATCGGACGGACTCGATAGCGTTTGACCGCATTCTTTTGCAACGTCTGATCGGTCGCGGCGGGATGGGCAAGGTGTACGAAGCCGTGCATCGTGATACCGACGAGAAACTGGCGGTGAAGTTTTTGCACAAGTTCTTCCGCAACGATCATGTCATGGCTGAGCGGTTTCTGGAAGAGGCAGCAATCGTGCAGCGACTGGATCATTCCGGCATCGTCAAGACTCGCGGGATTGGCCAGTTGCATAGTGGCGTGCAGTTCATTGTGATGGATCTGATCGACGGTACCAGTCTGGACCAGCTTCCGCATCCACCTTCGCTGGCAGCGATTGTGGGCTGGACCATCGAACTGGCGGAAGCTTTGAGTCACGCTCACCAGGCGAATGTTGTGCACTGTGATTTAAAGCCCGCCAACGTGATGATTACCGCTGGCGGGCACCCAATCGTGATGGACTTCGGTTTGGCCCGAGTCCTGGCGCATACCGAGCACCGTCGGCAATCAATGGCTGGCACTGCGCCCTGGATGGCTCCGGAACAGATCGACAGCAGCCTGGGAAGTATTTCGCCACAGACGGACGTCTATGGTTTGGGGGCATTGCTGTACACATTGCTGACCGGCAAACCGCCGTTTCCAGGAAAGCGCACGCCGGATGTTCTGGCCCGTATCGTTTCCGCCGAAATACCGATCGCGCCGTCGGCCTATCGGTTTGACATACCAGCTCTGGTTGAACGGCTGTGTCTGCAGTGTCTGGAAAAGAGTCCTGGCAATCGGCCGCAGTCCATGGCAGACGTTGTTTTAGCACTGAGCCCAAACGGTTCGCCAAACGGACGCTACAGCAGTTCCTGCTGACTCGTGGCCGCGGAGTGTGATACCTGTATCCCACGAGTCAGACGCGTTCACGACTCATTAGGATTTGCTGTTGTCCTGACGAATGCAGAACAGATGAGCAAACGTTCTGACGAAAACGGCGCCGTCGGCGAATGCAGGTGTTGAATTGCCAGGTTCATTAAGCGGATTCGCAGCAATTTGTTCAAACCTTTCAGGACTCGGCCGCAAAACAAAAGTTGTGCCGTTCTGGTCCGTTGTGTACAGCCTGCCATCCGCGTAAGTCATTGAGCCCCAGTGTGCTCCTCCAGCGGACCGATGTTGCCATTTTGCTGTTCCGGTCGCCGGGTCGATACACTCGATCGTGTTCGCACCAGCGTTGGCCATGTAGATGAGTCCATCGACGACCACGCCCGAACCAATTCGCTGAGGCAGATTTTTGTCGTCACGCCACAAACGATTCTTAGTGATGTCACCACGACCGGTCATGTGGAAACCGATGGATGGTCCTTTGAATCCGCCCATGGCCACGCAGATATCGTCGGCAATCACTGGCGACGCATATGCAAGATCTCCACGTTCGCCGCGCAGGCCTTCACAGCTCCAGACGATGTCTCCCGTTAAGAAGTCATAGGCATTCACCCGCGTGGCCATACTGCAGACGACCAGAGTCTTTCCGTCGACAGTCGCGACGACCGGGGTGCTCCATGAACCCATGTACTGATTGGCGTCGTTGCGTTCGCCATCGTGCTCGACAGGTTCGTCTGTTTTCCAGATCGTGTCGCCCGACTTCAGATCAAGCCCAGCGACAAAGACTTTCTGACCAGGTCCGCTGTGAAGGATCACCTTTCCATCACGAAGAACGGGTGACGTACCATATCCCCATTGATGGCGGAACTCCCCGAACTGTCGGTTCCACTGCTCGTTACCTTCGAGATCGTAGCAGAACAGACCTGCCGAACCGTGCCAGACGACCACTCGTTGACCGTCTGCTGCCGGCGTCGTTCCTCCGTAGAGGTTGGTCTTATGGGTCGGCATCGTTTTGTCGAAGTTCACGGTTCGCACCCATTTGTTCGCCCCATCCATTGCAGAGTAGCAATGCAGATGGCGTTGATGGCCATCGTTTTCTGCACTGACAACAAAGACGTTTCCGCCCGAGACAATCGGGCTGCCGTTGCTTGCTCCCGGGAGGTCTATCTTCCAGGCGACGTTCTTCTCCGAACTCCATTCGACCGGCACATTCTTTGCCGTCGCGATTCCGTTTCCGAACGGGCCGCGAAACGCTGACCAGTCTTCACCATGGAGGGATACCGCGCACAATGTTGCCAACAGAAAATGAACCGAGCATCTCATGACAGGGTGACCACGAAGGAACGATGTAGAAAAGGGGCGATTCGCGAGTCGAATGGCTATCCGCCCCGGATACTAGTGACAACTTTCATCGACGGCTGTGTTAGCCGATGTTCATGGTCACCGTTTTCAGTTCCGTGTAATTCATTAGACCTGCTTCGCCACATTCACGGCCGATCCCGCTCATTTTGAAGCCGCCGAACGGAGCCGCTGCGTCGAACACGTCGTAGCAGTTCACCCACACGGTACCGGCTCGCAGGCTGTTGGAAACCTGGTGAGCCTTCTTGACATCGCTGGTCCAGACGGCAGCTGCCAGGCCGAACGTCGTGTTGTTGGCTCGCTTGACGACCTCTTCAACACTGCTGAATTTCAGCACGCTCAGAACGGGGCCGAAGATCTCTTCACGGGAAATCTTCATTTCGTCTGTGACGCCAGTAAAGATCGTCGGTTCAATAAAGAAGCCTCGGTTGCCGTGACGGTGTCCGCCGGTTTCGCACTTTGCGCCTTCCGAATTGCCGCTTTCGATATAGCCCAGGATCTTATCGAACTGGTCTTTGTCGACCTGCGGTCCCTGAGTGGTTTCCGCGTCGAACGGATTGCCCAGCACTCGCTGTCTGGCTCGATCAACGATGCGTTCGACGAATTCTTCGTGGATGGAGTCTTCCACAAACAATCGACTGCCCGCACAACAACATTGGCCCTGATTGAAGAACAGGCCGAATTCGGCTCCGGCTATCGCCGCATCCAGATCCGCGTCTGCGAACACAATGTTGGGCGACTTGCCGCCCAGTTCCAGTGTGATGCGTTTCAGCGTTAATGCGGCATCAGCCATGATTTGCTGGCCTGTTTCGACAGAGCCCGTGAACGCCACTTTGTCCACCAGACCGTGCTTCACGATCGCCGCGCCGGCTGTTGGTCCATAGCCGGGAACAATGTTGATCACCCCTGGCGGGAAGCCGGCTTCCAGAGCCAACTCGCCGAGTCGCAGACAGGTCAGCGGCGTTTGTTCGGCCGGTTTCATGACGATCGTGTTGCCGGTTGCCAGCGCTGGCCCCCACTTCCATGCGGTCATCAGAATGGGAAAGTTCCACGGAATGATCTGACCACATACACCAACAGGTTCGCGACGGGTGTAGCAGAAGTAGTCACCGCGGACGGGAATCGTATCGCCGGTAATTTTGTCCGCCCAGCCGGCGTAGTACCGAATGCAGTCGATGGCCAGCGGCAGGTCGGCGGCTTTCGCGTCGCCAATGGGCTTGCCGTTGTCGAGCGTTTCCAGGGCCGCGAGTTCGTCCAGATTGGCCTCCATCAGGTCCGCCAGTTTGTGCATCAAGCGGCCGCGATCTCTGGCATCCATACGGGACCATGGTCCGGATTCGAATGCTGAGCGAGCTGCATGCGCAGCCAGATCGACGTCGGCTTTGTCACCTTCAGCGACCTGACAGATGACTTCTTCTGTGGCGGGATTGATGGTTGAGAACGTTTTGCCGCTGACAGCAGGTCGCCATTCATCACCGATCAGGATTCCTGTTTGACGCACGGCCGGTGCAACGAATGTTCCGGATTCTGTAGTCATTGACATAAAGACCTCTCCCGTTGAAATGGAATCGCAAGCCAGATCCGCTTACCACAATTTATAGACCATCGTTAAGTATGCCATTGTCGTACCTGGATTTCGAGTCTCACGCCTGACATGGCATTTCAGGAAGACAGGGCAGGCCGGAAAACGCCTGCAAAATACGAGCACGACATGCAAGCGAGTGTATTGATGCCTGTAAGCACGGTTGATCCACTCGCTTGCGTGTCGTGCTGATATTGGCAATCGCATCACACAGTTTCGAATTCCGCAAGGTATCGAATCTTCTGTTGTGAGGTATCGAACACGATGTACTCGTTGTTCTGCACGCTGGATGCACCCGCCCTGCCAAAGACGCAGTGATGGCCGTCTGGCGGTTCTGTGTAACCATGAGCTCCCGGCGGGATAAACGGATTGCCCAGGACGACATCCATCGCGAACATGAACGCACCACGGTTGGAGACCGCTCCACTGCCGCGACTCCAGTAGCTGTTCTGCAAGCTGGTGTAGCCCGCCGACTTTTTCCAGTCATCTGCGAAGTACAGGCCAGGGCCGAACATCGCTCCTGTGATGACGACGCCGACCAACGTCTTCGGCAGCCGCAATGCTTCTTTCATGATACCCCGCACATTGACGCTGCGTGTTCCATGAAACAACAACGCTGTGTTGGAATCGTTGAAGCGTTTGCGTTCGTCCGTAGGCACATCGGCGCGCGTCTGCTGTTGAAACAGCGCGTTCTGTGATCTTTGTTTTGCCCTTGATAATCCTGTCCTGCACCACTTTCAGTTTGCCTTTGTCGGGATTGCGATTGATCTGCCATAGATTGCGGATCTGCATATCGCCGATGTAGGAGTGGCGGTTGGCGTCGGCCACCATTTGTACAGCTTCTTGCCGAGCGGCGATGTGGGCGAAATCCATTCCATCTTCAGACCGAGTTCTTCCAGCGGATTGGTTTCTGCTTCTCCCTGATCAATGTCAGTGGCGTACAGCGCACTCTCGAAAGCGTCGAGGTCGTTTTGCCAGACAAGGATGTTGTCTTTGTTCAGCATCCATTCTTCCGGAGCGGCGCGCAGGGCTTTCTTTTTTGGAATGCGTCCGTACATCAGCGTCGTCATCTGTTTCAGCTGTTTGTCCTTCAGCTGCTTTTTGACGTCGCCGTCGATTTTGACCAGTCGCGATTGCGCTTCGGACAGGATCGATCGAGCTTCGTCGATGGCTGTTTGCGTAGGGATACTGTCGTCGGCCATGCTGCCGCGGGTGGAGGCGATGGTGGCCACGCTAAGATCTCGCAGGAACGCGCGCGTTGGATCATCAATTTTCGGCCCTTTCTTTTTGGCGACCTTCTTCGTGGCCTTCTTTTTGCCGGTGACGGTTGTTTCCTCGTCGGTTGCGGCTGCCACTTTGTCTGTCTTGGCGCCTTCGTTGATTTTGATGCTGCGGGCGTCTGGCAGACCGGTGCTGCGAGTCGCCATGGGGCGGACCAGATAGCAGTCTTTGCCGCTGCGAGCCTGTAGTGTTCGAATGCTGGCGATCGTGATCCATTCGCCGCGGCGGTCGTTTTTGGAATGCAGCTGAGACTGAAATTCCCGTTGAGCTTCCTGTTCGCTGCCACACTGCACGAACCGAAAGCTGGGCTTGGCGGCTCCGGTGCGGCCCCATTCAAAGTACGCGTACCATTTCTTGCTGGTTTTGTGCTGAACAACCGCGCCGTGGTAGTACTTGTTGGTGTCTTTTCCGTCCTGAGTAAAACAACCCAGGCCAGCGATCTTCACCGTTTCGAATTCGCCGTCTTTGGTGGCCGGTGGTCCGAAACATTGAAAGCTGTCCGCTCCGCCACCTTCCGGATATGTGCCTTTTGCCTGTTTGGTTCCTACCGTTTTACCCTTTGGACAATGAGTCCAGCTGTTGCCGGAATTTTTCCGCGACGGCTGGACGAGTCATGGATATCAAAGAAATGTAGCCATCCAGCCATGCCTGAAAATTCGGATGACCCTCACGATTTTGTGCTTCCAGCCCCTCGGTTTTCGCCCGATGCAGCATGGATCGAATCTGCCGCAGCTTGCTGCGTGAGACCGTGGGCTTGTCGTTCACAACCAACCCCGTCACGATCTGTGCCGTGTTGCGCCGCAGAACGCGGTTCTTCTTTTCGTTGACGGAAAATCCCAGGTCGTCAGCGATGTGCCGCACACAGGCCATCACATAGGCAATTCGCGTTTGCAGAGCTTCGCCGCCGGAAAACGTGATGTCGTCGGCGTAGCGAGTACACGTGATGCCCAGTTTGTCTGCCAGGCCCTGCAGACGTCGATCGAGTCTTCTCGCAATCTGGTTGGAGATTGCCGGACTGGTGCAGGCCCCCTGAGGCAATCCGCGCGGACCTGTCGCAACGAAGTACGATTCGCCCGCGTAGGTTGCCGTGCGTCTTGGACATTCTGTACACAGCAACGCAAAGACAGTCGCGACGGACTGCGAATATCCCAGCTGATGAAACATCTTTCGCACGCGAGGAAA
>CALFOL010000221.1 GCA_937919915.1 uncultured Planctomycetaceae bacterium | reverse complement strand
TTCAACAGTTCATCGCACTACCAATTTCCATACCGTGAACAGTTAAGAAGTCACCAATGATAACGCAGGCAACGGAGCCCCCCCAAGATCAATATTCACCGGTTCCTTCAGCACTTTCCCTGGAATCGCAGTAACGGCACACGCTGTTATATGAAGACGAAGAATGCCGCCATTGCACAGTGAACTTCGGTCTGGCAGGAGCCTGTCCTGGTAAGTTATGTCCTGGAACGGAAAACGATCTTTGAGGAAGCTTTAACTCTTCGCCAGCTGTCGCAGGACAGTGTGCAGGATTCCGCCGTTGCGGTAGTAGTCGACTTCGACGGGGGTGTCGATGCGGCAGGTGGTGACGAAGTGGACTTCTTCTCCGTTGGTTTTGCGAGCGGTCACTTCCACGGCCTGGCGGCATTCGAGCGAATCGTCCAGGCGGATGTCGAAGACTTCGGTGCCGTCGAGTTCCAGGCTTTCGCGGCTTTCGCCTTCGCGGAACTGCAGCGGCAGCACGCCCATGCCCACAAGGTTGCTGCGGTGAATGCGTTCGAAGCTGGTGGCGATGACCGCTTTGATGCCCAGCAGGAAGGTTCCCTTGGCCGCCCAGTCGCGAGAAGAACCCGTGCCGTATTCCGCTCCGGCGAGCGCAACCAGCGGCACGCCTTCTGCTTTGTACTGCATCGCGGCTTCGTAGATCGAAGTCTGTTCGCCGGATGGATACTTGGTCGTCACACTGCCTTCAGTGCCCGGGGCCAGCATGTTTTTCAGGCGGATGTTGGCGAAGGTACCGCGAGTCATCACGCGGTCGTTGCCTCGACGGCTTCCGTAACTGTTGAAGTCTTTGATGTCGACGCCTTCAGCCTGCAGGTAGGCTCCGGCGGGACTGTCGGGCTTGATGGCTCCCGCAGGGCTGATGTGGTCAGTCGTGGTGGAATCGCCAACGGAAATCAGACACCGAGCACCTTCGATGGCGGTAATCGGTGCGGGTGTTTCCGGCATGTCGACAAAGAATGGAGGTTCCTGAACGTAGGTGCTTTTGTCGTTCCATTCGTAAAGTGCACTGTCGGAACTCTTGATGGCCTGCCATTCTTCCGGACCATCGGCGGCGCTGGCATATTGTTCGGTGAACAATTCCGGCGTCATGGATGCGGCGATCGTGCTGGCGATTTCTTCCTGGGTTGGCCAGATGTCTTTCAAGTAGACGTCGTTGCCGTCGGGGTCCTGGCCGAGTGGATCGTTGTCCAGATCAATGTCGACGGTGCCGACCAGCGAATAAGCCACAACCAGCGGCGGGCTGGCCAGGTAGTTGGCTTTCACCAGCGGGTTAACGCGGCCTTCGAAGTTGCGATTTCCGGAAAGCACGGCTGCGGCGACGAGGTCGCCTTTGATGACAGCGTCAGCGACCGGTTCCGGCAGCGGTCCACTGTTGCCGATGCAGGTTGTGCAACCGTAGCCGACGGTTTGGAAACCGAGTGCGTCGAGCGGCTTATCCAGGCCAGCCTTCGACAGGTATTCGGTGACCACGCGAGAGCCGGGAGCAAGGCTGCTCTTCACCCATGGCTTGCGAGTCAGTCCTTTTGCGACAGCGTTGCGAGCCAGCAGTCCGGCTCCAACCATCACACTGGGGTTGCTGGTGTTGGTGCAGCTGGTGATGGCGGCAATCACGACGGCACCGTCTGAAATCTCAGAACTGTTTCCGTTGTCTTCAACTTTGACAGCAGCTGTTGGAGCATCTTTGCCGAACGTCGTGCCGAGGTCTTTCTTCCAGGCGGCCTGCATGTCTTTCAGCAGGATGCGGTCCTGTGGTCGTTTCGGGCCGGCCAGCGACGGAACAATGGTGTTCATGTCCAGTTCGATTTTGCTGGTGAATTCCGGTTCCGGTGCGTCGTCGAGTCGGAACAAGCCCTGTTCTTTGGTGTAGCGTTCCACCAGATCGACGAGATCGGCGGAGCGGCCCGTGCGTCGCATGTAGTTCAGTGTTTCGCCGTCGACAGGGAAGAAGCCCATGGTGGCACCGTATTCCGGAGCCATGTTGGCGAGTGTTGCTCGGTCGGCGAGACCCAGTTTCTGCATGCCTTCTCCGTAGAACTCGACGAACTTGCCAACGCAACCGTGAGCTCGCAGCATCTGCGTGACGGTCAGTACGAGGTCCGTTGCGGTGGCTCCTTCGGGAAGAGCGCCGGTGAGTTTCATGCCAACGACTTCTGGTGTGAGCATGTAAATCGGCTGCCCGAGCATCACAGCTTCGGCTTCGATCCCGCCGACTCCCCAGCCGACGACGCCAAGGCCGTTGATCATGGTGGTGTGACTGTCTGTGCCGACAAGACTGTCCGGGTAAGCGACGCCGTCCGTGACCATCACAACCTTCGCCAGATATTCCAGGTTGACCTGATGCACGATGCCGGTCGCTGGCGGAACGACGCTGAAGTTCTTGAATGCCTTTTGTCCCCAGCGAAGAAATTCGTAGCGTTCCGCGTTGCGCTGGAATTCGATTTCGACATTGTGCTGCAGCGCGAAGCGGCTGTTGAATTCATCGACCTGCACGCTGTGGTCGACGACGAGGTCGCACTGAACGAGCGGATTGATTTTTGTTGGGTCGCCCCCCATTCGCACCATCGCACTTCGCAGCGCGGCGAGGTCGACGACAGCGGGGACTCCGGTGAAGTCCTGCAGCACAACGCGGCCTGGTTTGAACGGAACTTCAATCTGCGCGGGAGCTTTCGCATTCCAGTTGGCGAGATTAGTGACGTCTTCTGGGTTGACGATAAAGCCGTCGACGTTGCGAAGACAGGCTTCCAGAAGAACGCGGATCGAATACGGCAGTCGATCGATACTGCCAATCCCATCTTCGGCCAGTTTCTTGAGGCGGAAGTATTTCACGTCGCCGCCAGATGTGGACAAAGTTGCTTCGGCGCCGAATGGGTTGGGTGAGGTCATTGATTAAGACTTATTGTTGCGGGGTGTTTTGATTGTTCGGGGGGAGCGAGCGATCACTTCGTCCAGTGTGTGCCACTGACTCGGCCAGTCCGGTTTGCGTCAAGGAGGCATTGATGGAGCCAGTGGCACACATCGCAGGCATTGTAGAGAAGTTCAGCGCAGTCTCAATTCCGACGCGTTTTCGTTGCGAATTCATTGAGAATTGTCGGCACTTTGGCTGCTGTTGATCACAGTTGGTAGTTCAAAACGCCACTCCTTCTCAACGATGAGTCTCGCGCCGCGGCGGTAGGTTAGGTAGGACCATGCCCAACTCATGACCACGAAGAATCTGTTCCGGAATCCGGTGAGGTAGTAAATGTGAACGATTAACCACGCCATCCACGCGAAGAAACCCGCAAATTTCCACCCCCCGAATTCCGTGATCGCTCGGCTGCGTCCGATTGTTGCCATCTGACCTTTGTCGACATACTTGAACTCAAGGCGGGGTTTTCCCGCAAGTTCCCCCAGAATATTCTGGGCCGCGAATCGTCCCTGCTGCATAGCGACCGGGGCAATTCCGGGCAGCGGCCTGTCGTTTTGCACGACGTGGGCTTGATCGCCCAGAACGAAAAGTTGCGGGTGTTGTTTCAGACTGAGATCGGCCTCCACCATGACACGACCAGCACGGTCGATGTCGAGTTTCAGCTTTCTGCCCAGCGATGATGCTTCAACTCCGGCTGCCCACAAGATGGTGGCCGATTGAATCTTCTCACTGCTGATGGCGATTCCATCGGCGTTGATGTTGGAAACCATGCTGCTGGTCCAGACCTGCACACCGAGATGTTCGAGGTCGCGTACGGCACGTGTGGCGAGTTCTGGCGAAAACATCGGCAGGATTCGGGGGCCCGCTTCGATCAGAATAACGCGTGCCAGAGATGCATCGTTTGCTCGGAAGTCTTTTGCGAGCGTATAGCGGCTCATTTCTCCGATCGCGCCGGCGAGTTCGACGCCGGTCGGGCCGCCTCCCACGACAACGAATGTCAGCAGACGTTTTTGATTCTCCGGGTCCGTTTCTCGTTCCGCGTTTTCGAACGCTGTCAGGACGCGTCGTCGAATTTCCGTGGCCTGTTCGAGCGTCTTCAGGCCGGGAGCGAATTGTTCCCATTCCGGTTTTCCGAAGTAGCTGTGCTTCGCGCCGCAGGCCATGATCAAATAGTCGTACGGCACTTCTCCGAAGTCGGCGATCACGCGGTTGCTGTCAAAGTCGACGCCGCGAACTTCTCCCTGCAGCACGCGGGCGTTCTTTTGCCGCGACAGAATTCCGCGAATCGGTTCGACGATTTCGGCGGGGCTGAGGCCGGCCATTGCAACCTGATACAGCAATGGCTGGAACAGGTGATGATTTCGCCGGTCGATCAGCGTGATCTCAACTTCTGACGAACGGCGAAATTCCTTCGCAGCTGCCAGGCCAGCAAAGCCGCCACCCACAATCACAATTCGTTTCCGTTGCTCGTCGTCGTGCATTCGTGGTCCCATCATAATTGTTCAAGGAAAGCAGGCTCCTCTGCTACTCACGACAGAATTCCGCGCCTTCGGTTCGGCGTCGGGATTGTGCTGGAAGGATTCCCTAATAAGATCGGCGTTGAATCTGACGATTGGGAAAGAATAAAACCATGCGAACCATAAAATATGAATATCGCGATCCGCTGGAAGTCATCTGGCTGCGAGCAGCCGCGGACATGGGAATGCGGATCGAGCGCAGCAGCGATGTGTTCGCATCGTGGGACGGAAACGGTGTGCTGCACATCGGCGGACCGAAAACGCTGGACCCTGATGACTCGCTGGCTCAGATGATCTTCCACGAAACCTGCCACGCTTTGGTAGAAGGCCCGGAAGCGTTGGGCAAACCCGATTGGGGGCTCGAAATCGACAACCCCGCGCACCGTGTGCGTGAGCACGCGTGTCTTCGGCTGCAGGCGGCTTTGGCGGCGCCGCACGGCTTGCGGCAGTTCTTCGCGGCGACCACGACTTTCCGCAGGTACTTCGATCAATTGCCGGAAGATCCGCTGAAGGATGGTGGTGATCCCGCCACACCGATGGCTCAAGCGGGGTGGGAACGACTGCAGGCAGGCGACTGGGCCGCGCCACTTTCGCATGCGCTCGAACGTTCGGCGGCGATTGCTGCGATCGTGAAGCAGGCCGCAACGGGTGAGTCGTTGTGGTCCGTTTGGACCGACGGTGTTCGGTGAGTAAAAAAAACTGAAATTACAAATTTGAAATCTGAGACTTACTGGATCAGCGACAACCTCGCCTGCCGCTACGGGTTAAACGATCGGGAACAAAAAAACGCGTCGCCCGAATTTTCCGGGCGACGCGTCTGAGTCTACAACTGCGGAAGGAGTCCGAGTCGTCTTACAGCATCTTCTGAATCTGAGCGATCACAGCATCAGTCTTCAGGTCTTTGATGTCGGCAACAGAAACACTGCCACGAACCTGGCTTTCGTTGGCCATAACGATGGTGATGGCAGCTTTTGGGCTGATCCCGTAGTCGTCAGGTCCGTTTTCGAATTCGTTCGGGACAACAAAGGGAATGCTCTTGGCTTTGCTGACTTCTGCCATCTTCTTAGCGGCAGCGGATGCTTCATCCTTGTCGGCAGCCATAACATTCACGAAGGCTGTCAGTTTAGAATCTGCATTCTTTTTGATCGCAGCGTCGATCGCCTGAACCAGCTTGATGACATGTTCATCAGTTGATCGAGTGAACACCATGACTTGTGGTCGAGAACCGTTCTTGCAGCGGTAGCACAGGTTGTCGCCTTCTGAAACACCATCATCTGCGGCACCCGCACACTTGGTGACGTTGAATGCGCCGATTCGACTACCGACTTTTGGGCCACTGGCCAGCTCTTCACCGAAACTTACAGCAGATGTGACACACAGTGCCAAGCCAAAGATAAAGCAATTCTTCACAGTTCGCTCCTATTAATTACTGGGATTGTTTGTGTGCATGACAATGCACAACGGCAGGTCCATCAGAAGTGTTAGAGTCGGGTGACGGTTTTGCAAGTCGCTCATTAATGTGAACTTGCTCCTCAATGCAGGAACCGTCTTGAACCACAGAACCCGCTCCATGACAATTAGTGTCGCAAAGGTTCCCATGATTTTCCAGCGATCCTGCGGTCAAGTGTGGCGAGTTGTGAGACGCTTCACGTTGTGCCGCGAATCTATTGGCTTTTTCCTCGAACTGAAGGCTTCCTCGAGCGACAGTCTTTAATAGACTGAGCACGACAGCTGGATTTTTTTTGCCCCCCACCCCTGAAGACTCCCGTCCGCAAGACCATTCATGAGCTATCTAAATCGACAATGCCTTGTTGTCTTGACGTTGCTGCTGGCGAGTAACTGTTACGCGGCGGAGGTCGATCGATCGCCCGTCGACCTGTCGTTGTCGCCCGACGGTCGCTGGCTGGTCACCGCCAACGAAACATCAGACAGCATTTCGCTGATTCGAACGTCCGATGGCAAGGTGATCGCCGAAGCGGCGTGCGGAGATCATCCTGCCGCTGTGGAATTCTGTCCAGATGGCGAGACGGTGTTGGTGACGAGTGAATGGTCCGGCGATGTAACTGTCTTCAGCATTGCGGATGGAGGTCTCAAGCGAACAGGTCTGATAAGTGTAGGCTTCGAACCCTGCGGCTTAACGATTACTCGCGATGGGAAGCGAGCGTTCGTCGGACTGGTTGCGAGCGGACAGGTGGCTGAGATCGACCTGTCAACGCAAAGACTGGTCCGACGACTCGACGTCGGCAGCTGGCCGCGATACCTGACGCTCAGCGCAGACGACTCTCGACTGGCCGTTGGTTGCAGCGGTGAATCGCAGATTCATGTGCTGGATGTAAAGACTGGTGAGAAGCTCTACCACGAACCGCTGGCTTACGGCATCAACATCGGTCACATGATTCCATCTGCCGACGGAAAGTACGCGTATTTTCCCTGGATGGTGTCGCGTACAAACCCGATCAACGTCAGCAACCTACGCAAGGGCTGGTTGCTGGCGAGTCGCATTGGGCGAGTCCGACTAGACGGTCCCGCCGATCGAGAAGCCATCTCACTGGATGTACCGGGCTTGGCGGTAGCTGATCCGCACGGAATCGTGATCAGTCGTGACGACCGGCGGTTGGTGGCGTCGTCGGCCGGGACTCACGAGTTGCTGGTCTACCGCTTACCCAACTTGCCCTTCATCGGAGCAGGCGGTCCCGGCGATTTGATCGATCGCGCGTTGGAGCGTGATCGCGATCGTTTTCAACGCATCGAAGTCGGCGGACGACCGATGGGATTGCAGATGGCTGATGACAACCACACGCTGTACGTGGCCAATTATCTTCAGAACTCGGTGCAGGTTGTGGACCTGGATTCGCAAACCGTCACCGATGAAATCGCACTAGGCGGCCCGGCAGACGTGTCGCTGGCCCGCCGCGGGATGGAAATCTTCTATGACGGCGAGCGAAGTCTCGATCAGTGGTACAGTTGTCATTCATGCCATCAAAACGGCGGCACGAATTCTCGCGCGATGGATACGTTAAACGATGGCACGGAACAAACGTTCAAGACCGTGCTGCCGTTGCATCATGTGACCGAAACCGGCCCGTGGACGTGGCATGGCTGGCAACAGGATCTGGACAATGCGATGCACAAGTCGATTACGTCGACGATGCTGGGGAAAGCTCCGAGTGCTCAGGATAAGCAGGCTCTGCTGACGTTTCTGGAAACGCTGGAAGCTCCACCAAATCCGTTTCGCAACCCTGACGGATCGCTCACGGATGTGGCCGAACGTGGCCGGCAGGTTTTCGAAAGCGACTTCGCGGCGTGTGCTGAATGTCATAACGGCCCACATTTTTCTGACGGGAAGAACCACGACGTCGGTTTGAATTCTCCCGACGACTTTTACGAAAACTACAACACACCATCCCTGCTTGGCACGTATCGCAAGGTTCTCTGGCTGCATACTGGGCGAGCTCGCTCGCTGGAACGAGTTGTCACTGACCTGCACAGTCCGGAAAAAGTGGCTGGCACGCGAAAGCTGACGGAACAGGAAGCCGGTGACTTGATTGAGTATTTAAAATCACTGTAACCGTGCCAGAAAACATCTCCATCTTCGATGTCCCGGCGATCGAGCAACTGCGAAAAGAGCTGCGGCTCGACCCTCAGCACGTGCGCGTGCTGCGGAACAGGTTGTTGAAGAGATTCCTTGCAGACGAAACGGCGTTGGCTGAGTTTCCAGCCAGCGATCGGATTGACTGCCATACGCTGGAACTGTTCCGTCGTTGTGATTCACAAATCGACGGCGCGTCGAAGTTGTTGTTCAAAACGTCAGCAGGCATGCTGATCGAATCGGTGATCCTGCGAATCGCGACCGGCCGTACGACGCTGTGCGTTTCCAGTCAGGTGGGCTGCGCGGCGGCCTGTGACTTCTGCGCGACGGGCAAGATGGGGATCGCTCAGAATCTTTCGGCTGCGGAGATTCTCGATCAGGTTTTGCAGGCTGGACAGATACTGGCGACGGAAGATCGGCGATTGCAGAACGTGGTCTTCATGGGCATGGGAGAACCATTCCATAACGAAGGCAATCTGTACGACGTGGTCGAGACGTTAACGGCGTCGCATCTGTTTGACCGTTCGCCCGGCAGCATTCTTGTGTCGACGGTTGGCGTCGCCGACGCAATGCTGCGGTTTGCCGAACGATTTCCGATGGTGAATTTGGCGTTGAGTCTACACAGCGTGGATCAGCTGACTCGGGAAGGAATCATCCCGCTTGCGAAGAAGTATCCGCTGGATCAACTGCGAATGGCGCTGCAGGAAGTGAATCGCATTCAGCAGCGTGAAACAATGATTGAGTATCTGATGCTGGCGGACGTCAATGATTCACTGGACGACGCCAGACAACTTGCGGAATGGCTGACGGGAATCGATGCCCACGTGAATCTGATTCCGTACAACGCGATCGAAGATTCACCACATCTCAGCGGAACGGCTCGAGACGACATCACCGCATTCGCCGACGTTCTGAAAGCTGCGGGCCAGAAAACGACAGTACGATATTCGTTGGGCAGCGACATCGCGGCAGCCTGCGGCCAGCTTGTGCGAAAAGAAAATCGCCAGCGAGCAATCGATTCGCATCAGTAGGTCACGCTCCCGAGTGACGGCCATAGCATGCGCCTTATCACGTTGACATTCCCAGTGCTCGTTGACGTCATCCGTGGCTGGTACGCCGGAGCGTACCCGACAACGTGCAGCGGTACAGTAAGCTGACTGCGATTCAGCGCAGCCAGATCACTGCAGATTCGAAGCCTTGTCCATGTGCATCGAACGATTTGTCGTGATAGCGCAGGATGGCACAACAACAGCTTTGCGAACCTGCAGAGTGACAGGAATGGTTCTGACAAGGAAAACTGAGTATGACAGACGAACGCATTGAGACTCCCGCCATGACGAAGAGTCGACTTGAATCACCGCCCACGTTCCTTTTTGTGTCCGACGCAGTCAGCATTGCCCTGAGCATTACGATCTGCCAGGTCCTGATGCGGATACTCGTCGGCGCGGGCGATCCTGCGGAAGCGACCATTGGTCGGTCTCCAGCGAATCTAAATTTCTCGCTCGTCTTCAGTCTTATGACATTCACGCCCACAGCGCTGATAAGTTCGACCGTCTTTGTCATAGCGAAGTTAAATCGAAAATGGACCGCTTTGTTGCCGGCGGTGCTTCTTCCGCTTCTGGGAGGAATCGTCGTATTCTTTTTTTTGCTCGGCGGACTTGCAACATAGCCAATCCGTTGGTCAGGCTCCCGCGTGACGGCCATGGCAGCCGATCGATCGCGTTGGCACTCGAAATTTCGGATGACGTCAATCGCGACGGGTTCGCTGGACCTTCCCGACGAAGTTGATCGAGATCGTATCCGCAGACGACTGGCTCATTTTGATAGTGGCTTGCAATGTGACGCCAGACTCTGGCGGCGCTCTGAACATTCTGGCCATCCCAGAATTTAACAGAGTCTCATGGCTGCTTAGCATTCGCGTTGACGTTGTCGGCGTGATCGCCAAGGTTCTGGTAGCCTGGGGCCGCGTGCATGCTGAGCAACACAGAGAGGCCTTCCGCTCGGCACCATTGGATAAAACGATCAAGATATTCGCCCCCGTCATCTTTCAATTGGTCGTCCGACCAGAATAGATTGAAGTGGAAGGGAACTCGAACCGCGTTGAAACCGAGGCCCTTGAGGTCCGCGATGGCCCGTTCGTCAACGTAGTCCAGTCGCCATTGGCGTTCAAGCTCTGCGGCCTTCTCCACGCTGTCGAAGACGCGACTCAAAGAATCCAAAAACTGTGTGTGGGTGCGATACTCGAAGTCACCCATCATCAGGTAACCTTCCCACAGCAGCCAGGTGCCCAGGTTGATGCCATTCAGGAACAGCTCATCCCCATCTGCATCCCCATCTGCATCCACAATCTTTGTGCCATCGGTGTGCAAAAATCTGGAGGCTGCTGCCTGAGCATGGGCTTGAGTGCCGACCATCAAAATTGCGAGGACACCACAGTATTTCAAACACGCTGAACGCGACACCTTCGTTATGTCGTGAGATTCATTCATATTGTGATTTGAACTCAATGTAAATCGGAAAGATGTGAGCAACGAAAAACAAGATTTCGTTCCTGACACCGTTCATGCGTTCCAACAAGAAACTGGTTCTCGCCTTTCAACTGCACCATGGAAAGATTGAATGTGCAGACGACTGTACAACTCGTAGTTGTTTCATGGTGACCTGTCTGGGCATCGGTTGAGAAATCGAAACAATGTAGATCCGCTTTCGTTGGATCGACAGTCTCGGTCGTTCGGTCTGTCCACTCAATGCTTTGGCGGTCATGGACGACAAGCAACGGAAAGCTCTGCTGAGACTGTGAGGCAATGTCTCGTTCTAACTTCATCAGATCGGAGTCTACAAATTCCGTTGATGACTCGAACAGGAACACCGAAACAGGCAAAGAACCATGTTTCGCTTGCCATCGGGGCACGATGGTGGAAATTCCAGGATCCTGAAACACATCTTCGACCTCTTCAAACCCAAGCTTGGCCATTGCTATCAGCACGAAATGCTCAAGGTCCGGGAACCGACTCAGGGTCGCGTGAAAAACCGCGTCGGGAATTTCGTCAACTTCAATAGAGTTTATGATCCGAGCCTCTGGAAGCTCTGCGAGGCACGTGGCATTTTCCACAAAATCCTCGGGGGACGGGCTGAACAGCGGTCTTACATGAACGCCATTACTGTCGACCTCCCATGTCATCCTTGAGCCGCCACGCAGCGCTTCACAATATATGTAGTTCTCGATTTGTCGATTTCCAATCGGTTCGTCGTCAGAGAGCCAGTCAAAAAGCCATGTCGTTGTCTCCAATGCACGTCGCATGGGGCGGCGTAAAGTGATATCAAGACGCTTCCCTCGATGAACGATGTCGTGACGCAGTTTACGGGTCATGTCAAATTCTTTGCGAAGACGCAGGCCATTGAGGTAGGGAATGTAGTGCAGCGTTGGTCCCGGCACCGCACGACCTGACGCGCGGCAATAGTCATCAAGGCGAGACGAAAAGCGATTCTTTGTTCCTCTGAGCCGTTCAGCGACCTCTTGGTCTTTCAGGCCTTGGGATTGAAGCACTGACTCAAGCCGCGATTCAAGCAAGACCTCAACGGCCGTCACTGCACTCCTGACCGAATCACCGAAACGTCCGCGATAACAAAGGCTCCACGCATCACGCAGTTCCGTTTCTCCGGGAACTGATTGGCGATTGAGTGCAAGATTAAGTTCGTGCGGCAGTGCCGCGCGGTACGGAGCATGACCGATTCCCCCGTGAAGTGAAGGATAGAGGTCCTGTGCCAAAGTGGGCACAAGATGCAGGGAACACAAGCCGCCTTCCGACACCAGCAGCCACAAAGGGACATCGTGCTCAGTGATCTCTTGTGCGAACGGATCACCAGTTACGCGACGGTATGCGTTCACCAACTTGTTGACGAACGGGATGTGCGCCATCGCTAAACTCACGAAATATTCTAACGCAATGCGTGATTGAGGCGGTTCACTGAACAATCCTTCAAGTGCGTCGCGCACTGCTGCTGTCGTGATCCAGCATTGGGTGCGAGTCCAGCGGAAGTTCAGCACTTCCAGAAACAACGACGGCAGATGTTTCAGATGCCGAACGCGAAATTC
>CALFOL010000220.1 GCA_937919915.1 uncultured Planctomycetaceae bacterium | reverse complement strand
ACGCTGTACGCTTTGGACGAAATGACGGGCGACGAGAAATGGACGTTCACTGCTGGTGCGAGAATTGATTCGCCACCGACCGTACATCGCGGGCGAGTCGTGTTCGGTGCGACGGACGGTTGGGTGTACTGCCTGAACGCTGCCGACGGCCAGTTGGTTTGGCGCTACCGAGCGGCTCCGCTGGATCGGCGTACGATGGCGTTCGAACAATTGGAATCTCTATGGCCGGTTCACGGCAGCGTGTTGATCCGCGACGAAACAATTTACTGTGTGGCAGGACGTTCGAACTTTCTCGACGGCGGTTTGCGGTTGCTGCGGCTGCAGCTGCAGTCGGGTGAGAAGATCTCCGAAACGATCATGGATCACACCAATCCGAAGACGGGCAACAACATTCAGGAGATGTTGCAGGTACTGCAAATGCCCGTCGGCCTGCCGGACATCCTGAGTTCTGACGACAAGTACGTGTACATGAAGTCGCAGAAGTTTGACCTCGAAGGCAACCGGCTTGAGATTGGCCCGAATTCAGGCGACTTCGCCGAACAGGCGTCGAAACAACGCGGCGATGGAGCTCATCTGTTTGCACCGATGGGGTATCTTGACGGAACCTGGTTCCATCGCTCGTATTGGGTGAACGGTCAGAGCTTTGCCGGCGGTCATGGTGGCTATTATCAGGCGGGTCGGTTTGCTCCTTCCGGACGAATTCTGGTCAACGGCGAAGGCTACGTTTACGGCTACGGACGCAAGCCGGAATATCTGCGCTGGACGACGACGCTTGAGCATCAGTTGTTTGCGGCTCCACCAGAACCGCCGGAGATTCCGGATGGCTTTTTGAAAAAGGGCGGCGGCAAACCAGCATCCGGCGGTGCTGTTGTGTCGTTCGGCAAGCCGCCGAGCATGAATCCGAAGGGTAAGCCGATTACGATCGAAGCATGGGTGACATCAACAAAGCCGAAGGGCACGATTATCGCTCGAGGTGGCCCGACCGATGGCTTCGCGCTGACTCTGCAGAACGGGCAGCCACAGTTTCACGTTCGAGCGGACTTCAAACTGAAAACGATCACGGCCAAAAAGCGAATCGTCGGCGGCTGGCATCACGTCGTGGGTGTTCTGGCCGAAGACAAAAAGATGACGCTGTACGTCGATGGCGAACAGGTGGCCGAAGGCGAAGCGACAGGTATGCTTTCCAGCGATCCGGCTCAGGGCATGGAAGTTGGTTCTGACGAACAGACTGCCGTGGGTGATTACAAGTCGCCAAATCCGTTGAGCGGCGTGGTCGACGAAGTGCGAATGTACTTTGCGGCGGCGACGGCGGAACAGGTTGCCGCGCGGTTCAAAGATGGATCCGAAATTCCGATCGAACCTGTGCTGGTAGCCAGCTTCGATGACGGCACGGCTCGCGATATGTCGACGCACCGCAACAACGGTACGGTCAGCGGTGGCAAGCCGGTCGAAGGAAAGTTCGGCCAGGGAATTCAGATTGCGGGGGCCGGGCCTAAAAAGGGTGGTCCGAAGAGCAACAACCCGAGTCAAAAGCCCGGCGATAGTTTGGTGAAGCCGAAGTGGACTGCGGACGTGCCGATCTATGTTCGAGCGATGGTGTTGGCCGGGGGAAATTTGTTCATCGTTGGTCCGCCGGACATCATTGACGAAGAATCCACATTCAAGCAGTTGACCGAAAAGGATCCGGAAGTTCAGAAACTGCTGGCGGCTCAGGATGACGCATTGGAAGGAAAAATCGGCGGGAAGCTGCTGGCGGTGAACACGAATACCGGAGAAATCGAGCATACTGTTGAGCTCGGAACTCTGCCCGCCTGGGACGGACTCGCGGGCGCGAATGGTCAACTGTTTCTGTCAACGCTGGACGGTCAGGTGATGTGTTTTGGCAAGTAGCGCAGCGTCAGGCGCGCCGAGGATGTATGTCCTCGCTTCCTCGCGCGGCGTAGCACAAGCGCTCGCTTGTGTCTCCCGATGTCGTTCAGGATCCGATTAGACAGGTGACGTCGTCTGTCTAAACGGTCTTGTTTATTGACGGTCGGATGAGTAAGCGAGTCGCTTGCTCTACGTTGACCAGTCCTCGAAAATTCTCAACCACATGAAATCAGCCCTTCCCATCCTCTGCTTCCTGAGTCTCACGACCGTTGCCAGTGCCTGCAACATCCCCGTGTTTCGTTACGCACTCGAACGCTGGCGGCCGGATTCTTCGAACGTGGTTGTCTTTCACAATAGCCCGTTGAGTGATGCTCAACGAAACTCAGTGAAGAACCTGCAGTCGCTGGATGCGAATGTGAAGGTCCTTCAGCAGTCGACCGACGCACCCATGGACGACAGCATCGCGCTGCTGTGGGATGAACTCAGCAAGCAGCCAGATCTGCAATTGCCATACGTGGTCGTCCGGTCATCCGTCGCGGGCACTCAGGTGTACGGCTGGCGAGGTTCTTTGGCCGAAACGGAAGCCGTTAAGCTGCTGTCGTCGCCGGTTCGGCAGGAACTCAGCAAGCGATTGCTGTCCGGGCATTCGGCTGTTTGGCTGGTGTTAAAATCGAACGACGCCGCCCGAAACGCCGAAGTGGTTTCGTTGTTGCAGGGAGAACTGCAGCAGCTCAGCGAAGAGATTCCTTTGCCGGAAGGGATTGGCCTGCCAGGGTCGGAGTTGTTTTCTGAGATCCCGCTACTGATGCGGTTTTCCGTTTTGGAAATTGATCCCGCAGACAGTGACGAACAATTCCTGACGTCGTTGCTGAAAGGCTTCGAACCGGATTCGATCGACAACGGTCAGCCGCTGGTTGTCCCCGTGTTCGGCCGAGGACGTGCGTTGGAAGTGATTCCGGCGGGTCAGGTGAACGCGGGCCTTGTGGAAGACCTGACGCTGTTTCTGTGTGGCGCATGTTCGTGCCAGGTGAAGGAACGCAATCCGGGATTCGATCTGCTAATTTCGGCGAAGTGGGAGGCGGAATTGTTCGGCGAGAATGCCGAAATGATGGCGACGAAGTTTTCGACCGAGGAAGAAGAGATCGGTTTGCCGGTGTTGTTGGAGATCCCTTCAGGGAAAGCGGATTCTGAAGTGGAGGCCACGCTGCTGGTGGAAGATTCGCCGATTGTGAACGAAGCGGTTGGCCAGGCGGCAATCAGTCAAGAATCAGAAAGCACGTCCGGCGTCGCTTGGGTGATCGGACTACTGGCAGTGTTCGTGACTGGCCTCGCGGTAAGCCATTCGATGAAGTCGTGATTTCCT
>CALFOL010000219.1 GCA_937919915.1 uncultured Planctomycetaceae bacterium | reverse complement strand
CCAACAGAACTACAATTAAGTTCAACTCGCGAGCCGAAGCTTCAGTCTCGCCATTGGTCTACGGCTGCAGCCAGCTGCAGCCGTAGACCAAACACTGTTCGCGACAACAGGATCAGCAACATCATCGTCCATAAATGCGAATCTGATCGAAGTCGTTCATGTCGTCGAAAGAGCCAAGACCGACACGTCCCTTTTCGAACGTCTTATCAGCTACTTCCATGTAAGGCGTCTTCATGTCCTCGAAGTAGACCTTGATACTTCCAGTGGTTGAGTTCCGTGCCAGCTTGACCTCGTGCCATGTTTCGTTTTTCCACGGTGTCAGATTCTCGTTCTTCGTCAAAGCCAATCGTGGAGCATCTTTTACGATCATGACCTGCCCGCTGTGAGAATCCGGTTTTGCTCCTAGATGGCAGTAGTAAAAGTGAGTTGGAGCGGTGTGGCAAAAAAAAGACGCAGCAGTCGCGATGGTTGCCTGTGTCGTTTGTGCTTTTAACCTTAAACGTGATGATGAAATCTGACAATTCAAGGTCTTTCACCAACGCAATATTGTGTGGACTTCGAATCTTGGGAGTGTAGTCGCTTGTTCGTTTATTGAGCCCAAAAACGTTGTCACCTTCAACCTCGCGCAGTGTCCAGGCTTTGTCGTCGGTTAGCTCCCATCGATCATGGCCTGCATCAAAGTCTTCGCTGAAGACCAGAGGAAGATCGGTCACCAAGGCATCATCAGCAAGCACCGCTGAAGTCAAACAAAAACTAACCAATAGATAAAATATTTTTCCCATCGCCGTGCGTACTCCCGCTTAATTTATTACTGAATCCCCAATCGTTCACTGTTTTCAACAGTGTAAACACGGCTCAAAGGATTAGAAAGCAGCAAGCCGTTCCAGAGCGAAATCCGGGCGGCCGTACCCAGCTTGAAATTCCGGTTTCGAGATCCTTAATTCAGCAGATCGAGAA
This sequence comes from uncultured Planctomycetaceae bacterium, assembly GCA_937919915.1. GTDB lineage: Bacteria > Planctomycetota > Planctomycetia > Planctomycetales > Planctomycetaceae > Fuerstiella. Next base: position 2,056 of record CALFOL010000219.1, on the reverse strand, counting down.
TCGACCACCGTCCAGTCGTTCCACTGGCGGACAGGTGTACAATCAGCCCCAGCTGGTCGCGTCCGTTGTGGGCGACACCTGTCAGATTCTGGCCAGCCCCCTGACACCGAATGCCTATTGGTCAAGCCAGCAATGTCCATACCACAATCCAACGACTCCATTGCAGATGTCGTTTTGCACGAAACTCAGGCGATTCGTGAACAGTTGCTAAATCACGAATTGTACAACGCGATTCAGGATTCGTCTGATCTGCAGATCTTTATGCAGCACCACGTGTTTGCAGTTTTAGATTTCATGTGGTTACTGAAGAGACTGCAAAAAGAGATCTGCGGATGTAACGTGCCATGGTTGCCACCACGTGAGCCACAGCTGACACGGTTTGTCAATGAAATTGTACTTGGCGAAGAATCTGACGAAGACGGCGAGGGGAACTTCAGCAGCCACTTCAATATTTATCTGTCAGCCATGGACGACGTGCTGGCCCCCACGACAGCAATCGATAATTTTGTCGAAAACCTTCGGGGCGGTCAGACTGTATCCGTGGCTCTTAAGCAGGCTCAGATACCCGAGACAGTAAAGCGTTTCGTTTCGTTTAATCACGAGCTTGCTGTAAACGGATCTGCTTCTGAAGTTGCCGCAGCATTTTGCTTTGGCCGTGAAGACATTATTCCGGACATGTTTCAGAGGCTATTGAGCGGATTCAAGTCTGCGGGAATGACAGTTCCTCGTCTGCAACATTACATAGAACGCCACATCGAACTGGATGGCGATCACCATGGACCGCTGTCTCACGCACTAGTGAATCGAGCTTGCGGAACTTCAGAACTTAGCGTTCAGGAAGCAATCATCGCAGCACAGAATTCCATCACTCACCGAATCGCTTTGTGGGACGGAGTCTTAGACGAACTGCAGACCTTCTAAAGCCAGGTATTTCTCTGTCGTGCATCCTTTACCGAACACGCCGATCGGACTCCCCTTATTTGTCGCAGCTGATTTCCGGCGGCACCACTGGTTGATCCAGTGGATCGTTCAGGGAAAAGTATGAAAGGGGATTCGCAAAAGGGGTCATTCTACTTTACGGAAGTTTGGGCATTTGTTCGTCTCCGTGCATGAGACGAACATCACGAGCATCACAAGGCGGGTTTGTTAACCATGTCCTGAATCGGGGCAATGGCCGCAGCGACGTCTTTCACAAGGATGATGACTTTGCCGCGTTTGTGAAGCTGATGCGGGAGGCTCATGAAAAGGTGCCGAGGTGGCAGACAGTTGGGCCATCCACCCTCGCACTGACATGACCTGGCCTCGTCACCATGAAATGCAGCGTTTTGTGGGAGAATTCTGATGACGATGGCTCGTGTTCCGAAAGAGGTGGCTGGCATTCTGGATAGACTCGGCAGCAGTCCGGGCTTCTGGCAGGACCGACTGGAAAAACTCCGAGACCGCAGCCGCATCTTCGGCACCGTGTTCGCCACAAAGCGTTCAGAAATTGATCGCATGGCAGAGTCCGTGGCGTCAAAAACTCAGCAACCTGAACGGCTGCGGCGGTTGACGTGCACAAAATCCCGGATAGCCAGGCCGTTGTTTCCTGTCGGAAACCAATTTACAGTGCCTGTCTTGGCTTCTTCGATCCTACTTTCTTCGAGTGGGCGCAGCAGAAACGCTTTGATACTTTCTTCTGTCAGTTCTGCATCGCCGGAACGCGCAGGATCAGTTGTTGAAGTTCATGATTTATCGTCCTTGTCGCTGAGCTTTCGGCGTCGTGGCCACGACCGCTGGCTGCTCACAAACAATGCACGGTAAGCGTGTATTCGCGCCATTTTTAGATCCCTCCCCTTCGGCACCCCGTATCTCGTCAGCGACCAGCCACAAATCGTCACTCCAGACACAACACAATCGGATGCTCATGACGTTACCAATAAATTGCCGGTTCGTTCTTGTCATCGCTTTGGTCGCCGCGGGCAGTTCCAAAGGAATGGCCGAGAACAAGGCAGATTTTACCACGTGCCGTACCGCTCGATCTTACCAAGGCACGAACAGTGCGAAAACCTGCTGGTAC
>CALFOL010000218.1 GCA_937919915.1 uncultured Planctomycetaceae bacterium | reverse complement strand
TTGTCACGTTGCTGGCGAAGGAAACTCGCGGCGAAGAGCTACCCGATTAACTGCACGGGTTGACGGAACTAAGTTGATGGACATTGAAAACAAATCCTTATGCCGCGTCGGCGGCGATTGCATCCGAACAGTCGGATACCGATCCTCAGGGACCAGTTGCGAAATTGTTGATTAGTGCTCCGGCAATCACAGCCAGTTTTCTCGCGTTTTTGCTTACGGTCGCTGTCCTGTCAAGTGTTTTCAAATTTGCGTTTGGTCCGATTTCCATCTACGGGCTATTTGTGGCATTCGGCCTTGGCATTTTCATCGCTCCGGTGGCGATTCCAAAGAGTCATTTCGCAATTGACGTTTCCGATGGCGATGGCGCTTCGGGCAATGTTCTTAACAACGCGATCGTTGCCCAGCTGCTGGCCGCTGTTGACAGAAATTGATCTTCGTCATACGGGAAGCCGGTTTCGTAGTACGGCTGAAATCCGTCGGCTCGCGTAACCACATGCCATGTGCCGTTTTCCTGCTGACTGTCCAGTAAGTATCGGACGCCAGAGACCGCAACGGGATCGCTCGGCAGCAACTGCCCTTCCTTCAGCAGCGTGGCCAGCACCGTACCAGTGGCGTATGCGTCTGCTTCCATGTCGGGCGTCTGAGCCCAGCCACCGTTTTGTTTCTGCTGAGCAGTGAGTGCTTTGATTCCCCCGGAAATTGCGTCTTTGTTTGATTCGATCCGGTGAAGTGCTTTCAGCTGGAAGACGGCATCTTCAGTGTCTTTGGGTTTGGTGTTGAGTAACCATTTTTCTGCCGCTTCCACGCGGCTGGTCTTGAGTTCTGACAGGTCGCCCGCATCAAAATCCACGACGGTTCTCAGGGCGACGTAATTCGCCGTGAACGGGCTGCCGTCGGATGGAGGCCGACGTCCGTTCTTGACCCAGTGGCCTTTATCTTTCTGGTGGTTCAACACATATCTAATGACCGCGTCCGTAGTTTCATTGCGTTCGACGTGTCCGTCATCAAGAGCCCACAATGCGTATCCCGCTGTGAGGACCTGTCCACCTTGTCCCTTGCCATCAATGTACTGCTGCTTTCCGCGTTCAAGATGGGCCAGTGTATGATTGAGTTGTGCCTTCAGGTTTGCCTCGTCGATTTCAAAGCCGTGCTGACGAGCTTCAACAATCGCAAGGATCGGCAAGGCGTGGGTGTGGCAGGTGAAGCATTGATTCTCTTTGCTGGAACCTGCGGCACCTTGTTCGAGCCACGGGATCGCCTTTGCGATGGCGTTGCGGACGTCGTTCTCCGCGATTTCGTCCGCCACTGCCGTGAACGTCAGGTTCAGGGTGAGGGCTGTCAGGATTATGTGTCGCATAAATCACCGTTCTCGAGCACTGGTGAGCGAAGATTGGATCGAATGACTCACGAGTCTAACCTGATAAGATTCTGCTGTCATTGAGGAACCTTGTTTCTGTTCTTTTCGTCACCTCGACCGAATGTAAATTGTCATGACCATAAATATTGGCCTGCTTGGCGCTGGCTGGTTTGGCCGCGAAGCTCACGTAAAGAATCTGCTGCGGTTGCCCGACGTCAACGTGGCTGCCGTTAGTAGTCGCAGTGCGGATAGTCGTGAATCGGCGGTAGACCTTGTCGGTGATCAGCTGCAGGCATTCGAAGACTGGCGAGATGTTCTGAACGTTGATGGGCTGGATGCCGTCATCGTGGCTTTGACGAATGATCAGCACCACGCAGCGGCGATGGCCGCGTTCGCCGCCGGAAAACATGTGCTGTGCGAAAAGCCGCTGGGCCTGACGATCGCCCAGTGCGACGACATCATCGCCGCCGCAGAGTCGACGGGAAAGGTACTGCAGATCGGCCACGAAATGCGGCATCAGGGTCTGTATCAGAAGATGAAGTCGATGGTGGAAGCAGGCGATGTCGGCGATCCCCGGATCATGTGGTGTCGCGAGTACCGCGGGCCTATGCGTCCTGGGTGGCGTTCGAGCGAAACACTTACCGGCGGCATGTTGTTGGAAAAGAACTGCCATCACTTCGATTTATTCAACTGGATCCTGGACGCGCCGCCGGTGCGAGTTTCAGCGTTTGGTGGCAAAGATGTGCTGACCGATCGTGAGCTGCTGGATAATGCTCAGGTGTTGGTCGAATACGAAGGTGGGCGTCGAGCGGTTTTTGAAATCTGTCTGTTCGCACCGACCGGTGGCGATTGCGAAATCGGCATCGTGGGCAGCGGCGGTCGCATCGACACCAGGAATCAGGCCATTCATCTGGAGTATCATCGATTCGATCCTGCGGAGCACATGTCCGAACAGGTTCCCGACCCGGACGACGAAGCGGGTTTCAAAGACGCATCCGGCCGAGTCGACCGCGGTATCAAAGCGGAACTTTCGCATTTTCTTGACTGCTGCCGCACCGGAGCGACTCCGCTGAACGACGGAAAATCGGCAAGGCTGAACGTGGCCGTGTGTCTGGCGGCACAGGAGTCGATTCGTCGTGGTGAAGTGGTGACGATCGCAGAGATGCTCGGCAGTTGATGTTCCCGCCGAAGCCCGGATTTTTCGTGGTAAATCGACGCTTCCAATGTCGTTCGACGGCGTCTAACCGGATACGCATCCGCCACCATTCGAAAGACCGGGCTTCTAACCGATGAACGCTAAACTACGCACAGCGCGTGACTGCCAAAGTCGACTACTCAGCCCTTGGAAACAATTCGTCAACGCGTTTATTGATGATCTTATCCCGGTTCTTGTTGCGTTGCTCTAACCATTCTTTGGCTTTGTTGATCAGTTGCTGAAGACGCTCGATCTCGGCCTCGCGAGATTTTTGGTTTGCGGTGAATTCGCTTTCGAGGTGTTGCTTCAGTGTTTGTTGTAATTGCTGTTTATCCCGTACGGAATCGTTCGCTTGCAGCCACTTCGGGATGATTGTTGCAGCATTGAAATCAACCATCGACTCTCGAAACGGATATTCCCTGTCGTGGCCGAAGGGATCTGAGGCGCTCCGTCTGAGCCCGTTAGGGGCGGGCTGTCCCGGAAGCGCGGAGTTCGAAAATGAGTCGTGAAATCCAAAACTTTCCGGCTTGTGATGTAAGGGCCGGGTTAGCGTGACGTCGACGGTTTCACGCGGAGAAACCGTCGCGTACAGACCTGTTGGAACCGCACTCAGTATCGTTGTCCCCTTTGCCAGGGGAACACTCATGCCCGACATGTCTTCGTTCAGCACAGTGGGTACGAGTCTGCATAGGGAATACAATCCCGTGGGCACAAGATCGAAACGGCACCTTTCAGATTCTTTAAGGATCGTCTGAGCGGAGCGGGGGCGATTGCGAAATCCCATACCCTCCGGTGAATCCAGATACTCCGCCAGTCGATCGCGGCCTTCCCGATCGCTGACTGGCGAATCGCCGTTTAGACCGACCGTTAACAGTCTCTTTAGCTGATCTGGCATAATCATGTTGACTGCTGAGTGCAGGACGACCCTGTCGACCGATGCTGCTTTCCCCCAATCGGGAAGTGGACCAGTCTGCGTCAGCTGGCCTTCGACCTCTACGGCTCCGAATTCCGGGAGCGTCAGTAGTGATTCGCCTTTTCGGCCAAGTTGCCAGAAACCAACTTCCACAGACTTGGCCACGTTCGGGTTCACTTCGTCGTCAGCAACTCGCTGCGCGTGCTCCGCGTCAACGAGAGTCAGCGTCACTTCTCCGGGGGGAAGGCGTAGGGGTTCGTTCTTGATCTCGACGATCCGTTGAACGGATATCAACCGATCAAAACGCCAATCCTCTGAAATCGCGGATTCTGACTGGCTGGCTTTGACTTGCGCATAGGCCCCGGCAAAGTTGTTGGTCCATTGGATTCTCAGGCGGTACTTATCGCGAAGTTTCTCCGGCACCGTGTTGATGTCCAACCTGACATTCGCCCACGGGCGCAACTTCGCCTTCTCTGCGAACGCTTCCGCAGGAATGAACAGGAATCCAAGGCCATTTTGTGCAACCACCGCTTTTGCAGACACATCGAATGAAATCGTGCCATCCTGGTTTGCGACATCTTTGACTGGTGAAGGGCCGTCCATGGTATGAAACGGCAACGGCTTGAGTTCCTGATTAACCATCGCTCCCGGTGTGGTCAATATCGCGATGGCTTTGGCATCGGTGGCGGGTGTGCCGTCCGGGTTGAGCAGTTGCATCTGCCGGGTTTCGGCAGCGGCCGATGCAACACAAAACGCGACGGTCGCAAGCAGGGTGAATTGTCGGAGCATGAGAGTTTCCTTTGGCAATGTTTCGCGCTACGGTATCTGTAATTGTTCGAGAGATTGTTCGATGTGCTGGAACACGTTGTCGAGATCGTCGTCCCAGTCGTGTTTCTTCTGTTTGAAGTCCCAGGGGAAAATGGCGTCAGGTTGCGGCGGCGGTGCGGGGTCGGGGGACCCGCGCACAGCGCCCGGAGGCCTCTGCGTTGCAGAAGCTGCGGATGGTTGTTGCCCCTTTTCTTTTCCCGGGAACGTCGTCAGCAGAAGTAACGTTGCCGCTGCGAAGAAAGCTGCCGGCCTCCACCAATGTTTGACTATTCGCAGCGCGGCGTGTGGTGCTTCGAGTTCCACGGGCAGCGGATTCGCAGCTGGTTGACTGAGGTGGGCAATACACCGCGTCAGCAACTCCTCAACGACGTGCGCTGATTCAAAGCGGTCACTCGGCAGCTTGCAGTGCAGTTGCTCAACGATGCGACACAGCCATGCCGGAATGTCCGGGTTGATTTCCTGAATTGGTCGCGGAGCGGTGTCGGTGATGCGACGCAGAATGCCGTACGGCGAGTCAGCTCGAAAGGGCACGCGACCGGTACACATCGTATACATCACGCTACCCAGACTGAACAGATCACTGCGCGAGTCCACGGCATCACCGCGTGCCTGTTCGGGAGACATGTACTGCGGAGTTCCAGCGATGACGTTGGGATGAATCACGGCTGCGGCTGCTTTGGCTTCACGCGCAAATC